>DASUQY010000084.1:0-2623 GCA_036280315.1 Actinomycetota bacterium | reverse complement strand
TCTAGCCGTCCCTACGTTCCGAACAACCGGTCTCCAAAGTCGCCGAGCCCCGGAAGGATGTACCCGTGGTCGTTGAGCTGCCGGTCGACCGCCGCGGTGAAGATGGGGACGTCGGGATGGTCCGCCTCCATCTTCGCGATGCCTTCCGGCGCGGAGACGACGCACACGAACCGGATCGACGCCGGACGTCCGTCACGAACGGCGCTCGTCGCGGCGGACCCCGAACCGCCTGTGGCGAGCATGGGATCGAGCACGAGCACGTGCCGCCCATCGACCGGGGGGAGCTTCCGGTAATACGACTGCGGCTGCAGCGACGCCTCGTCGCGCTCGAGCCCGATGTAGCCGACTGCGACCTCGGGGAACAGCTCCGTGACCGCCTCGAGCATGCCGAGACCCGCACGGAGGATCGGAACGGCGACGAGGTCACCGAGCACTTTCCCCGCGGCGGGCTCGAGCGGCGTGCGGACGTCGACGTCGGTCGTCGGGAGGTCCCGGATCGCCTCGACCGTGAGCACGAGCGCGAGGCGCTTGGCGAGCGTTCGGAACAGCGGCGGGGGAGTCCGCTCGTCCCGGAGCTGGGCGAGCAGGTGCGCCGCGAGCGCGTGGTCGACGACGGTGACCGACACGCGCGGCATCCTAGTCGGCTGGGGGGCGGAGCTCTCCCGGACGGTTGCCACGCAGTGCCGGTGCTGGCACGATACGAGCCCCATGGAGGCGTTCGGCGGCTTTCGGTTCTTCTACGGCGGTTGGAGCCCGGCGTAGTCGCCTGAGCCAAACGGAGCAGACGACCACCCCGGGCCCACAGCCCGGGGTTCTTCGTCTCTCGAGCAGGAAGGCGGACGGATGGTCGTAGTCATGAGGCGCGAGGCCACCGAGGCCGACATCGAGGCCGTCGCGGAACGCGTTCGCGCCGCCGGCGGTGAGGCGTTCGTCTCGCGCGGAACCGTCCACACGATCATCGGGCTCGTCGGCGACACCGATCGGTTCGCGGCGATCGAGTGGAAGCAGATGCCCGGTGTCGATCACGTCATCCAGATCGGCAAGCCGTACAAGATGGTCGCCGCGACGTTGCACCCCGAACCGAGCACGGTCAACGTCGGCGCCACCTCGGTCGGCCGCGGGACGTTCACGCTCATCGCCGGTCCGTGCGCGGTCGAGAGCGACGAACAGGCGCTGATCGCAACGAAGGCCGCGCGCGCGGCCGGCGCAACGATCCTTCGCGGCGACGTCTACAAGCCCAGGACGTCGCCCTATTCCTTCCAGGGTCTCGGGGAACGCGGGCTGGAGATCCTCGAGGAGTGCCGGCGCCAGACGGGCCTGCCGATCGTCGTCGAGGTCGTCGACGTGTCACACGTTCAGCGCATTGCGGAGGTCGCCGACTGCATCCGGGTTGGCACGCGGAACGCGCAGAACTTCGAGCTGCTCAAGGAGGTCGGTCTCACCAATCGTCCCGTGATGCTGAAGCGCGGGCTGGCGATGACGATCGACGAGTGGCTGCAGGCCGCCGAGTACGTCGCACAACGCGGCAACTCGCAGATCATCCTGTGCGAGCGGGGGATCAGGACGTTCGAGCCGTCCACGCGCAATACGCTGGACCTCGCGGGGATGGCGGTCGCGCAAGCCGAGTCGCACCTGCCGGTGATCGTCGATCCCTCGCACGCGGTGGGCAAGCGCGCGCTCGTCGCTCCCATGGCTCGGGCGGCGATCGCCGCCGGGGCCGACGCGGTGATGATCGATGTTCATCCCGATCCGGAGAGCGCGCTGTGCGACGGGCCTCAGGCGCTCACGCCCGACGAGATCATCGACCTCGGCAGGGAGCTCGAGGACCTGGCGCGGACGCTGGGGCGCCCGGTCAATCAGCCGTAGGTTCGAACCGCCGGACCGCTCAGACGACGAGCGGGGTCAGCTCAGCGATGTCGCATGTGCCCCGCCAGCGGTTCAGCGAGTCGGCGGGCGGACCCACCCGACTGCGCCGCCGGTCGACGAGGACCTTGGCGATCTCCTCCCACTCTGGTCCCTCGAGGAGCCGCACCGCTGCCGGGAACTCGTCGAGCGCGGTCTCGCGGCCCTTCCGCCTGGTCGTGATGATCAGCTCGTGCGCTCCGGGAAGTCCTGGAATCGATTGCTCCTCCGGCCCCGGTTCGCGTTTGGAGAGCACGTACACCTTCCCGTTGCGGTACGCGAACCACGCTGGCACAGACCGGCGGGTGCCGTTCACCTCGACCCCGACCCAGATCACGTCGGACTTCCGGAACCCGTCCTCGACCTCGCGCGGGAGCTTCGTCGCCGCCGTCTGCACATAGACCGGCAGTTCGACCTCGCCGACGATCTCGCCCTCGAGGACGAACGACGCGAGGTAGGCGCCCGTCTCGTCGAAGTGAGCGTCCGCAACGCGATCGGTCTCGATGGTGAGGTCCATGCTCCCGAGCATCCGGCGCACATGTGGACCCCATCGATAAACTAGGCGCCCGGAGGGTCCGTAGAACTGGACCTCCTCGGAGACGACGCCGGTCGGCACCTTCCACGCGCGGTAGATCGTGAAGGGAAGTGCGCGACCCGGCGAGCCGACGAGATACAGGCCGGGTGAGGCGCGCTCGCCATCGACCGCCCACACGCGGTCGTC
>DASUQY010000083.1:0-4037 GCA_036280315.1 Actinomycetota bacterium | reverse complement strand
GACGAGTTCGATCGCGGCGACACGAAGGGACTGGCCATGTTCTCGTCGAACGGCGCGGGGCTGTGGGAAGTAGTGCGGGTCTCCAGGCCCGTCCGCGATAGCGCAACAGTCGCGCCGGAGGCCGATCTCGTGCCGCTCGAGTCGCTCGTCGAGACCTACAGGCCGACGGGCGTGGCGCTGGTCGACTTCGAGAAGGCACGGCTGTTCCTGGTCGACATGGGGCGGATCGATGAGGTCAGCGACCTGTGGGACGACGTCCCGGGCCGCCACGACCAGGGCGGATGGGCGCAGATGCGGATGCAGCGACACGTGGACGATCACCGGGCCCGGCACATCAAGCACGTCGCCGACGTGCTGTTCAAGCTGTGGCGACGAACGAGGTTCGAGCACCTGGCGCTGGCCGGTCCGCCCGAGGCGCACCACGAGCTCGAGACGTCCTTGCACGATTACCTCCGACGCAGGGTCCGAGCTGCATTCACGTTGCCGATGACGGCCTCGCGCGCCGATGTCCTCGACCGGATCCTCCGGCTCGAGGAGGGCGTGGAGCGCGAGCGCGAACGGAACGCGGTCGAGCGCCTTTCGCGAGCCGCGGCGACGGAAGACCACGGTGTGATCGGCCTGGAGGACACGCTTCGGGCGGTCTCGGAAGCGCGTGTCGACGAGCTCGTCGTATCGTTCGATCTGTCGGCGCCGGGAGCTGCGTGCGGTGCGTGCGGGCGACTCACGACGCGTGTGGGCAGGTGCCCGACGTGCGGCGAGACCATGCAGCGCGTGCCCGATGTCGTGGAGTCGGCGGTGGCGGCGGCGTTCCGCACTGGGGCGAGGGTCGAGGTCGTCCTCGACGGGGGCCTGCAGGAGCTCGACGGGATCGGCGCCCTGTTGCGTTTCTAACCGAACGCCTGTAAGCAACACCGCGTGGGCGAGGGCGAAGCGATCGGCCTCGACGTCGGTGGAACCAAGATCAACGCGTTCCGCGTTGCGCGCGAAGGCGAGATCCTCGATCGGAGGAAGGCCGCGACTCGCGCCGACGACGAAGAAGCGACGATGGCGCAGATGATCGAGCTCGCCCGCCAGATGCTCACCGACGACGTGCTCGCGATCGGGATCGGGGCGGCCGGGATGGTCGACGCCGCCGACGGCAGCTTGCGATTCGCGCCCAACCTCGCGTGGCGGGAACTGCCGATCGCATCGCGCATGCGGGACGCGATCGGCCTCCCGTGTCAGGTCGAAAACGACGCAAGCATGGCCACCTACGGCGAGTACCGCTTCGGAGCCGGTCGCGGCTATCGACACATGCTTCTCGTCGCCGTCGGAACCGGGATCGGGGGCGGCATCGTCTCCGACGGTCGGCTGTTCCGGGGCGCATACGGCTTTGCCGCCGAGATCGGTCACATCATCGTCGAGCCTGGCGGACCGAAGTGTGGTTGCGGCAATCTGGGCTGCTGGGAGCAGGTCGCCGGCGGCAAGGCGATCGACCGCCTCGGTCGTGAGCGGGCGCGCGCGTACCCCGACTCCCTTCTCGCCCGGCTGGCAAGCGGCGATCCGGAGAGCGTGACGGGTCAGCTGGTGACCGAGGCGGCGACGCAAGGTGACGACGGGGCGATCGGCGTCCTGGCCGAGGTGGGGCGGCGACTGGGCGAGGGGATCGCAGGGCTCGTGAACATCATCGACCCCCAGATCGTCGTCGTGGGGGGCGGAGCCGTGGTCGCCGGTGACCTGCTGCTCGAGCCCGCGAGGGCCGCGTTCGTCGACACGGTGGAGGGCGAGGAGCATCGACCCCGCGTCCCGATCGTCGCCGCTCGGCTCGGCAACGACGCCGGAGCGGTCGGCGCGGCGACCCTCGCGCTCGAAGAGCTCGGGCGCATGCGGGCGTGAGCCCACTGCGGATCGGGCTCGTCCTCCCACTGACGTCGTCGGACCCAGAAGGGGTCCCGACGTTCGCGCGAGGGGCCGAGGACCTCGGTTTCGACGGGCTGTTCGCCTTCGACCACCTGTTTCCACCCGGCGCGCCGTCCGACCGGCCATCTGCTGAGGCGTACGCGTCGCTCGCCGCGGTCGCGTCCATTACTCGGCGCGTCGCCATCGGCACGCTCGTCACGCGAGCGTCGCTCCGTCCGGCGGGTCTCCTCGCGAAGCAGGCCGTCACGCTCGACGACGTCGCGGACGGACGGTTCGTTCTGGGGATCGGGACGGGCGACTCGCTCAGCAAGGCGGAGCACGACGCGTTCGGTCTGCCGTACCTCGAGCCGAACGTGCGGCGCCGGCATTTGGCGGAGACGGTGCGTGCGATCAGTGCGCTGTTCCGCGGCGAGGCGTGGGAAGGCGGTGAGCTCGTACCGGCGATTCGCGGGCCGCTGCTGCCGGCACCGCGCCGAGGCGGCGGGCCGCCCATCTGGATCGGTGGGAAGTCACCGGCGGCCGCACGGCTCGCGGCCGCCGAGGCCGAGGGCTGGAACGGCTGGAACCTGGACGTCGAGACGTTCGCCGATCGCGCAGCGCTGGTGCGGAACGAGCCGCGCGGACAAGGCGTCGAGGCGACGTGGGCCGGCGCCGTCGTCGTGGGACGAACCGCGGAGGAGGCCAACGAGCTCGAAGCTACGCGCCTGGCGCGGGGCATCACGGACGACGCGTTCGTCGGCAACGTCGGCGCCGCGACGACATGGCTCGAACGGCTCGCGAGCGCCGGGGCGACGTGGGCGATCCTGCTCGTCGCCGGCGGACGGGAGCGCGTCGAGCTCGTCGCCGAACGAGTGCTGCCGCGGGTCGCGACACTCGGGTGAGCGAACGCCTTCCGGATTCCCTGGCGGAGCGCAAACGCAATATCCGTCGCTTGGTTCTTCACAGACGCGACGTGCTCCTCGAGGAAGATCGTCGCGCGAGGAGCGCGGTGATCACCGAGCGCCTGATAGCCCTTCCCGAGCTCCGATCCGCCAAAACGGTGATGGCGTTCTGGGCTTTCGGCTCAGAGGTCGATACCTCCGGGCTGATCGAGGCGCTGCACGCGGCGGGGAAACGCGTCGTGCTTCCGCGCGTCGATGGCCGAGAGGTCGCGGCGATCGTCTACGTGCCGGGTGATCCCACCGCCGCGACGCCGTTCGGCGCGATGGAGCCGACGAGCGCGGGGATCGTCCGACCAACCGAGATCGACGTCGTCATCGCGCCGGGCGTCGCGTTCGACCGGAACGGCGGGCGCGTCGGCTACGGGGGAGGTTTCTACGACCGGTTCCTGCGAACCGTCCGCGCCGATACCCCCGTGATCGGCCTGGCCTTCGCGGTGCAGCTGGTCGACGAGGTCCCCAGGGGCGAGCACGACCGACTGGTGGATGTGGTGGTCACGGAAGAGGAGCTGATTCGACGCGGCGCGTGATGCGGGCCGAGGTTGAACGGTCACTCAAGGCCATGCGAGGATGCGCCGGTCAGGGCAGCACAGCGCGCGAAGCGTTGTGCCGACCGCAGCGAAGGTCCCCCGACTCCCCGGAGGGTTCGATGAGCGAACAGGAGCCGATCAAGAGCGCGTTCCACGACGTCATCACTTCGCAGGGCGGGAGCCACGTGGAGGACGGCGGATGGATGTGGGCCGAGGGGTTCGGCGACGTCCAGAAGGAGTACGCGGCCGTGCGTGACGACGTCGCTGTCTGGGACGTCTCGCCCCTCAACAAATGGGACTTCCGAGGACCGGACGCGCTCCGAGCGGCGCAGTACGTGTTCAGCAACGACGCCGTCGGCCTCGCCCCCGGGCAGGCACGCTACGGGGCGTTCCTCGACGACGAGGTCTCATGGTCGACGACGGTACGGTGTTCAACACGGGCCGCGACGGTCATTGCTGGGTCATGACGAACGGCAAGGACCACGACGGCTACTTCGGCACCATGCTCGGCCGGTTCGACGTAGAGACCGAGTGGATCGCGCCGAAGATGCCGCACCTCGGCGTGATCGGCCCTCGTTCGCGCGAGCTCGTACAGAAGCTCACCGACGCCGACGTGTCGCAACTGCGCTACTTCCGGTTCATCCCGGACGTGGTCGAGGTGGCCGGCGTG
>DASUQY010000082.1:0-5828 GCA_036280315.1 Actinomycetota bacterium | reverse complement strand
CAACGCCTACGGGCTCCTCTCGGCCGAGCGCGGGGTGCATCGGTTGGTCCGGATCAGCCCCTTCGACGCACAGAAGCGCCGGCATACATCGTTCGCCAACCTCGACGTGATCCCGCTGCTCGAGGAGGCCGACGACGACATTGAGATCGACCCGAAGGACCTGCGGATCGACGTGTACCGCTCGACCGGGCCGGGAGGCCAGTCGGTGAACACGACCGACTCGGCGGTCCGCATCACGCACCTGCCGACGGGAATGCAGGCGGCATATCAGAACGAGCGCTCGCAGCTGCAGAACCGTGCGGGCGCGATGCGGATCTTGAAGGCGCGACTGGCCGAACGGATGCGCGAGGAACAGGCGGAGCGACTGGAGAACCTCCGTGGCGAACGGAAGGGGATCGACTTCGGCTCGCAGGTCCGCTCCTACGTGCTGGCGCCGTACCGCATGGTCAAGGACCACCGCACGAACGTTGAGATCGGTGACGTCGACCGCGTGCTCGACGGCGACATCGAGGAGCTGATCGAGGCCGAGCTCAGGAGGCGCGCGGAAGGCGCCGCGTAGCCGTTCGGCGCTCCCGAATCACGACAGCGGCGACCGCGATCGCCAACGCCCCCCACACGACCGCGGACGCGGCGATGCCGCGACCGATGGCCGGCTCGTCGTACGTGAGGCGGATCTCGTGCTCGCCGGCGGGAACCGCGACGGCCTGAAGGAACCCGTCGGCGACGAGGACGGTCGCGGGCGATCCGTCGACCGTCGCCTCCCAGCCGCCTTCCCAGGCGTTCCGCACGACGACGAGTGAGGGCGTTTCGGCGCGGACGTCGATCCGGATGTCCTCCGGCCGGATCTCCTCGTACGTCGCCGAGCCACCGGATCCATCTGCGGATGGCGCGATGCCGGGTTCCGTCTCGACCACGGCGGTGACCGCCGGATCGAACCCGCGCGCCGTGACGGCCTGGAGGGCCTCGCCGAGGTCGTCGACCACGCGCCAGTCGGCAACGACGGACACGCGTGGCTGCGCCCCGTCGAGCTCGTACAGGACGTATCCGCCTTCCCCCGCCACGTGATCCCCGGTGATCGAGTCGGGGAGTTGCTGGGCCTCGTGAGCGATCAGATACCTGATGCCGAGGAGCCGAACGTTCTCCGGCGACGGCACCTGGATCACGGCGGCGTTGTAGAAGACCGGAAGCCGATTCGTTGCTCTGATGTACGACCAGTATCGGGCGACCTGGATCGGCGAGTAGCCGAGCACGTCTTCGAGCTCGAACAGGGGGCCCCTCCCCAGCAACAGCGCCGGCCAGTCCGCCTCGTCCTGGGTGAACAGGTAGCCCTTGTTGAAGTACGCCGCCGGCGGTACCCACGCGAGGTAGCGCCCGTCGGCCCGTTCCGCGATCGTCCGTGCGATCGGACCCCGCTGGAGATACGCGTCGAGATCGACGTCCGGCCACCGAAGCGGGCCGTTGACCAGCACCGCGCGAGTCTCGCCCTCCAGTCCGAAGTAGATCGTCCCGCCGCGGTACGCGGCCGACCACAGTGCACCCGCCGTGAGCTCCGCGACGAGCACCCCGGCGAGCGCCGCGGGGGCCCATCGCCTTTGGTTGACGAGCGCCCATACGACCGCGATCAGCGCGGCCGAGGCGAGAGTGAACACGACGAGGCGCGCCGGGTCGGCCCCGGCGAGGAGCGCGACGAGCAGGAACGCACCACCGGCGATCGCGACGACCCGAAGCGCCGAGACGGATTCGGGGCGCCGGTCGAGGAGCGCCTGAACGCCGACGGCTCCCAGGACGGGCACGGCGAGGTACGCGGCGTATCGGAGTCGTCCCGGGTTGTGGAGGTACACGTCGCCGAACGGCAAGCGAAGGACGAGTGCGCGGAACCACCCCGCGCCCACGAACAACGTGAGCGTCAACAGGTACCCGATCAGGCCGGCCACGCCGATCGCCCATACGAGGAAGCGGCGAGGACGGTCCCGGAACGCGAACGGGATGGCGAGCAGGGTCACCGCGCCGACGTAGGCGCCGGGCGTCGACGCGAGCGCCAACGGCCATCCGCTCCAGATGCCGTGGTCGGGGATCGGCCGGTCGAGCAGGCCCTGTGCGTCGACCACCGTGCCCGCGAGTTCGCCGTACCCGGCGCTGAGGCTGGAGCGCGCGATCAGCTCCAAGCGAGGGACCAGGATCGCCAGGTTCGCGAGCGGCAGGAACGCCACGAAGCCCACAGCGAACGCGACCGCCGAACGTCCAGAGAGGGCGCCGGCGCGTACGTCGCGGGCGCCACGTGCGACGACGTACGCGACCGCGAAGCCGGTGCAGATGACCAGGCCGTGTGACATGTGCGCCGTCGCCACCTGCCCCCATGCGAACGCGCCGAGGGCGAGCCACGGCGCTCTCCGCCACCCTGAAGCCGAGTAGAACCCGGAAGCTCCGACGAGGACGAACGGCGTCCACGCCAGGAACCCGGCGAACGGCAGGGCCACCGCGACGCTCGACGCGGCGATCGTCATCGCGATCGACAGGCCACCCGCCGTTGCCGCGATGCGCCCGAGGCCTTCTCGCCGCAGGAACCACCACAGGCCAACGCCGGCGATGATCGGATACGCGACGATCATCGCGCGCAGCCCGTCGCCGCAGCCGAACAGCCACGACGCAAGCATCGTTGTGATGGACAGCCACCCCGACTGCGCGTCGGCGGCGAACGGCCTCCCCGCCATCTCGAACGGGTTCCACAGCGGCACGCGTCCGTCCGACAACGCGTCGCCCATGAAGCACGACCACGGGAGCCACTGTGAAAGGACGTCGGGATGCTGGTTGGTCAGGCGGGGGAGGAACGCGAAACCGCGCATCGCGACGAGAACGGACGCGACGATCAATCCAGGTCCTGCCACCGCGACTGCGATCCGCGTCGCACGCGAGGGACGACCGGCACCTGAGGGTGCGACGTCGGGGCCCATCTCCCTCGTCGCCGTGTCCATTTGCCCAGGCTATCCGCACCGGGTTAGTTCCTGATGGGGTATGCCTCTGTTACACTCCGCCCGGTTCAAGACCCCGGGATTTCTCCCCGAAACCAAGGGCAATGATCAGTCTTCAGCGCGTCACGAAGGTGTACCGGAACGGAACGACGGCGCTCGACGACGTCTCGATGGAGGTCGAGAAGGGCGAGTTCGTCTTCGTCGTCGGCGCTTCGGGTTCGGGGAAGTCGACGATGATCCGCCTCCTTCTCAAGGAGGACGAGGCGACAAAGGGCGACATCTACGTGGCGGGCAAGAACGTGGCCAAGCTCACCGCATGGAAGGTGCCGCACCTGCGCCGAAACATCGGCACAGTCTTCCAGGACTTCAAGCTGCTCCAGGACAAGACGGTGTTCGAGAATGTCGCGTTCGCGCTCGAAGTGATCGGCAAGACGAAGAACGTCATCGACCAGCGCGTTCCCGAGATCCTCGATCTCGTCGGTCTCGGCGACAAGCTGAACAACTATCCGGACGAGCTCTCGGGTGGCGAGCAGCAGCGCGTGTCGCTCGCGCGCGCGTGCGTGAACCGGCCGCTCGTCCTGCTCGCCGACGAGCCGACCGGCAACCTCGACCCCAGCACCTCCGTCGACATCATGCGGCTCCTCGACAAGGTCAACCGGATCGGGACCACCATCGTCATGGCCACGCACGACCAGGCGATCGTCGACGCCATGCGCCGGCGAGTCATCGAGCTGGAAAAGGGCAAGGTCGTGCGGGATCAGGCCCGAGGGGTATACAGCTGATGGCCAAGCTCGACTACTTCTTCCGCGAGACCACGTCGGGGCTTCGGCGAAACGGGCTCGTGGCGTTCGCCGCGATCAGCACGACGTTCATTGCGCTGTTGCTGTTCGGCCTCGCTCTGCTGATCAGCCGGCAGGTCAACATCATGATCGACCGGACGACCGGGAACGTCGAGGTCGCGATCTACCTGTCGGATCCCGTGAACGACCAGAACGTCGCGTCGCTCAGGGAGACGCTCATGGCGCTCCCGATCGTCGCGACCGTCGACTACGAGAACAAGCAAGAGGCGTACGAGCGGTTCCAAGATCTCTTCGCCAACTCCCGGGAGCTCGTCGACAACGTCGATCCCGAGGCGCTGCCGGCATCGCTCCGGGTGAAGCTGTCGGAGCCGGAGCGCTTCCAAGAGGTTGCGGCGGTCCTCGGGTGTGAACCGGGCAGGGGCGGGTACGTCTGCGCCGCGCCGGGCGTGGAGACGCTCGTCGATCAGCGCGAGTTCCTGGACCGACTGTTCGCCGTGACGCGCGTGTTCCGCGTCGGCGTGCTCCTCGTCGCCATCGTGATGCTCGTATCGGCCGCGGTGTTGATCGCGAACACCGTGCGGATGGGTCTGTTCGCTCGCCGCAAGGAGATCGGCATCATGAAACTCGTGGGCGCCACCAACTGGCGTATCCGCATCCCGTTCCTCATCGAGGGGCTGTTCGAGAGTCTCATCGGAGCCGTTGCCGCCATCCTCGTGCTGTTCGCCCTGAAGGTCGCGTTCATCAACCCACTGAACAACAGCGTGCAGTTCGTGCCGTGGATCGTGAACCGCGACGTCCTCGCCATCGTTCCGTGGCTCCTGTTCGCGGGCGTCCTCGTCGCGATCGTCGCGGGGCTCGTGGGGATGCGCCGCTTCCTCGACGTGTAGTGGGCCGCAAGGCCGAGGGAGAACACCGGACCGTCGTCTCCAACCGCAAGGCGAGGCACGACTACGAGATCCTCGAACGGTTCGAGACGGGCATCGTGCTGACCGGCTCAGAGGTGAAATCGCTCCGCGCGGGCCGGGGCTCGCTCGCCGAGGCGTACGGGCGCGTTCGCGACGGCGAGGTGTGGATCGAGGGGATGCACGTCCCGCCGTACGAGCAGGCGATGGACAAGCGCACGCACGACCCCATCCGCCCGCGCAAGCTGCTGCTGCACCGCGACGAGATCCAGCGCCTCGTCGGCAAGACCGCCGAACGGGGATTGGCGCTGGTGCCGCTGCGCGTGTACTTCGCACATGGTCTGGCCAAGCTGGAGCTCGGCCTCGCGCGAGGGAGACGTCAGTTCGAGAAGCGTCAGGCGATCGCGGAACGAGAGCATCGCCGGGAAATGCTCCGCGAGGCCGGACGAAGGAGGTAGCCGGTATCCTTCGCGCCCGCGCCCAAAGGAGCCTGGTCGTGAGGAAGGCCGCTCGCATCGTCGGTGCCTCGGTCGTGACAGTTGGACTCGTCGCATGCGGCGACGGCAATGGCGAGGAGGCCGTCTCCGCGGAGTCGTATGCCCAGCGCCTGTGCGCGAACATGCAGAGCTACATCGACGAGGTGGCGATGCTGTCGACCGACTTCGCCGGAGAGCTGGACCCCGCCGCGGAGCTCGACGAGCAGCGAGATGCCCTCCTCGCGTTCCTCGACGACGTGCTCGTAGCTACGGATCGGCTGATCGCCGGTATCGAACGAGCCGGCGTCCCCGACGTCGACAACGGCGGGGAGGTCGTCGCAGCGATCGAGGACACCTTCGCGGAGGCCCGGGCGATCCTCGTCGACGCGAGGGGGCAGGTGGAGGCGATCTCCGTCGACGATCCGGAGACGTTCGCCGACCAGCGGAACGAGATCGGCGAGACGATCCAGGCTTCGCTCGGCGAGATCGGCTCGTCCCTGGCGTCGATCGACGCGCCCGAGCTTACGACGGCCCTCGGTGCCGATCCCGAATGCGCCGCGCTCAGCGCGCCCGGATAGTCACTGAACGGTCGCCGTATACTGGCTACACAACCGCATATGGGGGTGTACTGGCTTCGACCTGAGCGATATCCGTTCAGGGGAAGCGGGCCGAGGTCCCCGG
>DASUQY010000081.1:0-4451 GCA_036280315.1 Actinomycetota bacterium | reverse complement strand
CTCGTGAAGGCGGCGTTCGGCGGCGGCGGCCGCGGTATGCACGTCGTCAGGAAGCCCGAAGAGCTCACGGCTGCGCTCACGCGTTCGGCGCGCGAGGCCACGGCGTACTTCGGGCGACCCGAGATCTTCCTCGAGCGTTACATCGATCGCGCGCACCACGTCGAGGCGCAGGTGATCGCGGACACGCATGGCAACGCGTTCTTCCTGGGCGAGCGCGACTGCTCGGTGCAGCGGCGCCACCAGAAGCTGATCGAGGAGACGCCCTCCCCGGTCGTCGACGCCGAGCTTCGGGCGCGGATCGGCGAGTCGGCGTTGGCCCTCGCCAAGGAGGCGGGCTATGTCAACGCAGGAACGGTCGAGGGGATCGTCGACGACGACGGCGCCTTCTACTTCTTGGAGATGAACACGCGCCTGCAGGTCGAACACACGGTGACGGAGATGGTCACCGGTCTCGACCTCGTCGCGCTCCAGATCCGCGTGGCGCTCGGCGACAAGCTCGAGCTCGACGATGTCGCTCCGCGCGGGCACGCCATCCAGTGCCGCATCAACGCGGAGGATCCCGCGCGGAACTTCCTGCCCGGACCGGGTCGCGTCACGCGGTACCGAGAGCCGTCCGGTCCGTTCGTCCGCGTCGACTCGTTCATCGAGGCCGGACGAGAGATCCCCTCGGACTACGACTCGATGTTCGCGAAGCTCGTCGTGTCGGGCGATACGCGCGAGCGCGCGATCGAGCGCATGCTCCGCGCACTCGGCGAGTTCCGCGTCGAGGGCGTTCCGACGACGATCCCGCTGCACCGTTGGATCCTCGGTACGCGAGCGTTCCGCAAGTCAACGCACACGACGACGTGGCTCGAGAAGGCCCTGCGTGACGCGGAGCTCGAGCTCCCCGCCGGAGGCCCGCAACCCCCGCCGACCGAGGTGAAACCGCCCGTCCCCGCCGAGCTCCTCGTCGAAGTTGACGGTCGGCGCGTGCCCGTTCGGATCTTCGACCAGCGCCGCGACACCGCGCCCCGGCCTCCGAGCCGCCTGACAGCGCACCACGACCAGGCCGTGCACAGCGTCGTCACCGCGCAGATGCAGGGCACGGTCCTCCGGGTGCTGGTCGAGGTCGGCCAAGAGATCCAGGCCGGCGACGTCGTTTGCGTCCTCGAGGCCATGAAGATGGAGAACGCGATCCCCGCGCCGCGCGAGGGTGTCGTATCTGAGCTCCCTGTCCGCGAAGGTCAGGTGGTTCAGGCGGGCGACACGCTCGTGGTTATCGACTGAGCGCGGCGGCGCGCTCCGGCACGCTCTCCGGGGCGATCAGCTCGGCGGGGGTGATCGCCTCGGGCGATGACAGGGCCCACGGTAGCCACAGCCCGAAACTCGTCCCCTCGCTGGTCGAGCGCTCGAGCCACACGCGACCGCCGATCGCCTCGCTCGTCTTCTTGCAGATGTACAGGCCGAGACCGGTGCCGCCGACGCTTCGCGTGGCCGAGCTGTCGACCTGGAAGAACCGCTCGAAGATGCGGTCCTGCGCGGCGACGGGAATGCCGCCGCCTTCATCCTCGACCATGATGGCGACGCCGCCGCCGCGCTCCTGCCCCCGGATCGTGACGCGCGTGTCGGGGGGCGAGTACTTGAGCGCATTCTCGACCAGGTTGGACAAGATCTGATGGATCCGTGCATCGTCGGTCTCAACGAGCGGCAGCCCCGGTCGGAACCTGAGGTCGAACGTGTGACCGTGCGCGCTCGGTGTGAGCTCCAGGACGACGTCGTCGGCTATCTCCTCCAACGAGACGACCGAGAGCTGCAGAGGCTCGACCTTCGCCTCGAGCTTGGCGACGGCAAGCAGCTGTTCGATCAAGCGGCGCAGGCGATCGCCCTGCCGGTCGGCGGCCTCCAGGAACGAGCGCCCTTGCTCGTCGCCCAGACCCGGCCCGAGCTGCAGAAGCGTCTTGAGATAGCCCTGGATCGACGTCAGTGGCGTCCGTAGCTCGTGCGAGACGACGGCGATGAAGTCGTCCTTCATTCGTGACAGGATCTTCTCCTGCTCGAGGGCGTACTCGAGCCGGGCAACCAAGCGCGTGTTCTCGAGCGATGTTGTGGCGCCCCAATGCGCCGCGATGACGGGGACCGCGAGGAGCGGCACCAAGAGCAGGCTTCGGTCGGCCACGATCAGGGCCACCGGCGACATCGCGACGAGCGCCATCGACGTTCCGGCCTGGAACCAGAAGTCTGCGAGCAGGTAGCGAACGATCGGCTCGCCTCGTGCGAGCGCGAGCCCCACTCCGGTGAGGACGTCGTTGACCAGGAAGAGCACCGCCGCCGCCGCAAAGATCGCGATCAGGGAAACCGGCGTGATGCGGGCCGTGCCGCCGACCGCCTCATAGACGGCGCCCGCGGCCGCAACCGAGATCGTGTACTGGCCCACGTTGAACAGGACCTTGAACGGGCGCTTGCCGTAGAGGACGTCGGCCACGATCGTCGCGGCGGCGAAGACGATCGCCGCCGCCGCCGTGCCGAATGCGAGGAGTACGGCGAAGCCGAACGTGGTGGAGGTGCCGATCTCCTCGACGTTGCTCTCTCGCGGCAGCGTGATCGGAAACAGCTCGCCGATCAGCGCGAGCGCGGCCAACAGCCAGAAGCTGATCGTGTTTGCAGCGATTGCGTCCAGGTCGAGCCGGATGAGGAGTGGACCGAGTAGACCGAGCCCCACAACGGTGACGGCCCCGACGTACGCTCGTGCCACAAGCGACGTCGGGGCATCGCCCCCTTCATCGTGTTCTCGGCTGGGAACTACGACCGCGGAGTCACGCTTAGAAGGCATACGGTCGCCACTTGCGCGGCGCGCCGAGGATGTACACGAGGACGACGAGAAGCGCCGGCGAGTACCACGCGCGCTTCAAGAGGTTCTGCACTGCCGTCTCACCTCCTCCGACAGCCGGGGCGATGGCGCCCCCTCGAGCTGGCCGCTGACACTCACTGCCCGGGGTTGCTATCGGTCGCGTTGTCGTGCGACTCAATAGGCCGTCCGAACCGTCGTTACCGTAGTTCGGTGTCCCCACACCGAGCCATCGTCCGTTCGCACGGATTACTCGTCGGACCGGAGGTTTCCGAGTTCGACGTAGGGGGACGCCGTTTGGCCTGTGAGGCATGCCCTCCCCATGCGGCCCGGCATCGCCGATCGAGGGCTCAGGCACGAGGATCGGCCCGCCGATAGGGGAAGTCGCGGGCCGAAAGGCCAATACGAAAGGATCCTCCGTGCTGCTCGTCGTGTTCGTCGCGTTGGCAGGCGCGCTGGTCCCGATCGGGGCCGGGAGGCTATCGGCGCTGCTCGACCTCAGGTTCCGATCGCTGTGGCTTCTTGCGACGGCCGTCGCCCTGCAGATCGCGGTGTTCGCGATCCCGGGCGACGCAGATGCGTGGCGGATCACAGCGCACGTCGCGTCGTTCCCGGTGGGCCTCGCGTTCGTGTGGGCGAACCGAGCGATCCCCGGTCTGTGGGTGATCGCGGTCGGCGCCGTGCTGAACGGGATCGCCATCGCAGCGAACGGTGGCGTGATGCCAGCCTCGGCGTCCGCGGTTCGAACGGCCGGGCTCGAGGCCGACCCCAGCGGGTTCGTGAACTCGGCCGTGCTCGCCGATCCCAACCTGCTCTTCCTCGGCGACGTCTTCGCGATCCCGGCGTCATGGCCGTTCGCGAACGTGTTCAGTGTGGGCGACGTCCTCATCGCCGTCGGCGCTGCCTACTCGATCCACGCGGCCTGTGGGTCTCGACTGGTCCCTGCTCGGTTCCACCGCGTGCCGACGCCAACGCTCGCGGCAGAGGATGGCTCGCCTAGTCGCTCTCCTTCGAGCCCCAATCGTCCCGACCGGTGATGCGGAACCCGCTGTCGTGGATTCCGTACTGCCGATTGATCGACACCAGGAGCGCCGTCATCGTCTCGGCGATCCGGGCCTGCGACAGCAGACCGCAGTCGACCCACCGGAGCCCCGGGATCCGTTCGACCATCGCGCCCACGATCGTCTTCGCCTCCTGATCGTCGCCGCAGACGAGCACGTCACTCTCCATCGGTTTATCGACGTCCATCAGCGCACGCGCCGAGATCGTGTGGAACCCTGCCGTCATCCGCGCTCCCTCGCCGACGATGGCCGCCGCTTGCTCGGCCGCGGAACCGTGCCATGGACGGACCACGTGCCACGCTCTCCCGCCGACAGCGGTCGCGAGCGGGCTCGTCGCGTCCATGACCACGGCGCCGGCTCGGAGGTGCTGCTTGATCGTGCGGTACGTCTCGGCTTGCCCCTCGAACGGGACGGTCACGATCACTGTGTCCGCCTGCGACACGGCAAGCTCGTTCGTCGTGCCGACAACGTTCGCGCCCACCCCGAGCGCCCCGACGGCGCGATTTGCTGCGGCGGCGCCGCGTTCCTCCGATCGAGAGCCGATCACGACGCCTACGCCGGCCTTT
>DASUQY010000080.1:0-5605 GCA_036280315.1 Actinomycetota bacterium | reverse complement strand
GTAGTACTCGTCCATCGTCGAGCGGCGCAGCGCCACGTGATACAGCCGCTGAAAGGCGCCCGGCGACGCGGACGACCGAGCCCGCGCGAACGCCTCGTCCCCGATCTCTCCCGCGCGGACGTGATCGTGGTGCCGTGTCATCCCGTCCGGCCCGAACGTCACGATGACGTGCGGCCGGACGTCCTCGAGGATGGCGCGGACGCTTTCGACCGCTTCCTCGAACGGCACATCCGGCAGGTGCCAGTCCGTATAGCGGAGGAACTCGACCCGGGCGTTCGGCACGCCCACCGACGCGGCCCACGAGGCCTCCTCTCGCTCGCGAACGTCGGCGAGCGTCACCCGCGTCGCGACCGGCTCCCAGATCGGACCGTTGCCACCGCTCGTGAGCAAGACGATGGTGACGTCGAGGTCCCCTCCACGCCGGAGGATGCTCCCGCTCAGCGTGTACGCGTCGTCGTCCGGATGGGCGAAGACGGCGGAGAGCCGCGGCGTCACCTGGACGAGACGGACACGATGCCGTAGATCGGCACGTTTCGAAGCGCCAACCGGATGGTGCCGTCCGGACCCGCCTCCGCGCCCGCGGTCAGATCGCCGCCGGGGCTGAACGCGTGCACCGCAGCCGTTTCGAACGGCAGCCGGATGTCGAGGACGAGCCGGTCGAGGCGCGGCACGCGATCCGCGGTCTCGTCGTACTCGTACCGGATCAGGTGCAGGGCGGCCCCGTCGCTCACGCGCTGGATGCTGACCGCAAGGTCCGTTCGGCCCTCGACGATGCGTACCTGCGGCGCCGCGGCCAATAGATCCAGGGAGAACTCGAACGGCGGCGCGCGACGAACCCGCTCGTGTTCGAGCAACGCAATCATTCGCTCCTCCAGGTTCGCGCCGAGTTCGCCGAGGACGATGAGCCTCCCGTCCCGCTCGACGAAGGTCTGGAGGAGCTCTGCCTGCCGTTCGGTGAGGACGTCGACCGACGGCAGGACGATGGTGCGGTACATCGCCAGGTCGTCCTCGCCGAGCGTGTCCCGCCGGAGCTCGCCCTCGGGGAACATCAAGACGTCGTACGGCTGCGCAGCCTTACAGAGGACGCGAGACACCTGGTCGAACGCGAGCATGTCACCATCGAACATCACGTTCTCGCGGTTGTCCTTGGGCAGTTCGATCGCCGTGCGGGCGACCGCGTTGCTCTCGATCCCGTACACGACCGCGACCTCGGCCCAGGTCGGATCGCCGGCGAAGAGGTGCTCGTGGTCGGCGAGGAACGCCTGGATCTCGGCCGCGAGCTCGTGCGGCGGGTAGAACGCGTCCTCGACGACGCTTCCCATCCACGACCCGTACGGAACGGACATGTTCACGCCGAGCGCGGCCGCCTCGTAGAGCGACTGGCGGAACCGGTCGTACATCCTGCCGCGCTTGAGCGCGTCGACCATCTGCATGACCACCCCGCCGTACGGGTTCTCGACGACGACGAGCGGCTTGTCCCGCGCGAACGCGGCTGCATACCGGTACCACTCCGGCTGTCGCCAGAGCGTGTTCCGCATCTCCGTCACGACGACGTCCACGTACGGCTCTAGCGGGTAGTAGTGCTCGAACAAGTTGAAGAAGTTCCCCGAGATCAGCACGTTGCGGCCCTTGCTGGCGGCGTATTCACGAGCGTAATCGGCGAGCTCGGCGAAGTACCGGCGGATGTTTCGTTGCTGGAACGCGGTGTAGTGGAAGAACAGCGGCGTATTCATGTAGTCGCCGCTGAAGTCGTAGCCCCGTTCGAGCAGGAACGAGCCGTAGTGGAACGACTCGAGATCGACGCCGTCGAGCTCGGGCGGGCTTTCCGGTAGCTCGCGAAGATATTCGCGGAATCCGCGCATGCACGTATCGCAGAAGCACCCGCCGTACTGAAGCGAGGTGAGCGGAACCTCGGCCTCGTCGAAGTGCACGCCGTGGACGCCGGCGTCGACCTGCAGTCGAACGACCGCCTTGAGGTACTCGCGCCAGACCGGGTTGTTGCGATCCATCATGAAGTTCCAGTGCTCCCGGTCGGGACACTCGATCCACAGCGCGTGACACGCCCGGCCGTGGATGTCCCGCTGCGCGCACTCCTCGAGGATGTCGTCGACCTCGTGACCGTCGACGGCGAGGACCGGTTCGGAAAAGTACTTCTCGCGCGCCCCCCAGATCGCCGGGTACCGGTTCTGCCAGAACTCGCGCATGCCGAGCCAGTCGCGCTTGCCGGCGCCACGCGTCTCGTTGAGCGCGAGCACCGTGGTCTCGGCATCGTCGAGCTCGACCGGGTACTCCCACGCGTGCTCGAACACGACGCCGAAGACCTTGATGCCACGTTCGCCGCACGCCGCGATGAATTCGGAGTCGTTCACGTACCCGTAGACGCGGAACCGCGCGGGGATCTCGCCGAACGCCTCCTCCTCCAGGTACGGCAGCGAGATGTTCCCGCCCCCGAGGGCCGACCAGACGAGCATCGTCGCCCGGTAGTCCTCGAGGTGGTCGACCATCTTCAGCCGACGAGGCGGCAGGCTCGGGTGGTAGTTGTGCTGTCCCGGGTACCACGCGTCGAAGTAGGCGCCGCGCTCGATACGACGCCGCGCCGGTTGCGACGTCACGACGTCATGACCAGATCGCCCGGCCCGTCTCCGGGTCGAAGAAGTGCATGTTCCCGGTGTCGACGGCGATCTCGACGTTGTCGCCCTCACGAGCCTTCGTGTGCGCGTCGAACCGGGCGATGAATGTCGTCTCTCTCGCGCCGTGTTCCAACTCGGCCACGTCGGCGCCAGCGTCTGCCGCGAGCTCCTTGGTGTCCTCGGTGAGCACGGGTGGCGACGCCACGCCGAAGTGGACGAGCGCCTCATGCCCCATGTCCTCGAGCAGGTCGACAGACGTCCGGATCCTCCGGTCCTCCGGAAGGGTCGCCAGCGCCGCGTCCTCCATGTCCTCCGGCCGGATCCCGAGCACCACCGGCCGGCCCGCGTATCCATCGAGCGCGGGACGATCGCCGAGCAGCGATTCGTCCAACCGCAGCCGATGCTCGGCGAAGTCGACGAACAGGCTTTGGCTCCCGTCGTCGCGCCGGATCGTCGCCCCCACCATGTTCATCGCCGGCGAGCCGATGAACCCCGCGACGAACAGGTTCTCCGGCTTCCGATACAGGTTCTGCGGACGCTCCACCTGTTGAAGGACGCCCTTCTTGAGAACCGCGACGCGGTCGCCCATGGTCATCGCCTCGATTTGGTCGTGCGTCACGTACAGCGTGGTGACGTCGACGTCCCGCTGGAGCCTGGAGATCTCGGCGCGCATCTGCACGCGGAGCTTCGCGTCCAGGTTCGAAAGCGGCTCGTCCATCAGGAACGCCTTGGGCTCTCGAACGATGGCCCGGCCCATGGCGACGCGCTGACGCTGACCGCCGGAGAGCTGACCCGGCTTGCGCGTCAGCAGGTCGAACAGCTCGAGCGTCCTGGCGGTGCCGTCGACGCGTTCCCTCACCTCCGGCTTCTTCATCCCGCGCAGGCGAAGGCCGAATGCCATGTTCTCGAACACCGACATGTGTGGGTACAGCGCGTAGTTCTGGAACACCATGGCGATGTCGCGGTCCTTCGCAGCGATGTCGTTCACGACGCGATCGCCGATCCGCACCGTGCCCTCGGTGACCTCTTCGAGGCCGGCGACCATCCGGAGCGACGTGGTCTTCCCGCAGCCGGACGGTCCGACGAGCACCATCAGCGACCCGTCTTCGACGATGAGGTCGAGCGAGTCGACTGCGACCGTTCCGTCGTCGAAGACCTTGGTCACTCCCTCGAACACGATTTCAGCCACGGGTCACCTCTTCACGTTCACGCTTCACGCTCGGAGCTCGACCGGGTCGAACCGCGCCCACGCCACGTCCGTTCGGCCCGTGCCCTCGAGGATCAGGACGATCGCGGACGAGGGCTGGTCGACGGCGAGCGGCGCGCCGTGCCACACGGCGCGGTCCATCACGATGCCCTCGCCCGGGGGGAGTCGGAACGCGGTGAACCGCTCCATCGCGGGGAGGCGGCCCGGCTCCTCGGGATGGTCGGCCGGCGCGACGTACACGAGGAGCTCGGACGACGTCGCGATGATCGCCTCCTGAGTACGCATGTGGCGCTCGGCCCAGTCGAACCGCCGGTCGCCCGGCTGCAGGTCGAGGTATCCGACTCCGAACGGCCGACCGTCGCCGGCCAGGAGAACCGTCTCGGCCCACCACAGCCATCCCGTTCCGGCCGCGTCGTGCTCGCGTTCGGGACGCGCGATCACCCGCCCGTACGGCGCGAAGGTGTCCGGGGTGAGGGGCTGAGCGTCGAGGTGCATCAGGCTTCTCGCTGACGAGCGCCGACACGCGCCTTCGAGGAGACAGCCACCAACCTCGGAGCGCCGGCGATCCCCGACGGGCGGTCGACGCCGTTCAACAGGTTGGCGATGGTGTTCGCCACCCGCAGCGTGATCTCGTTCTCGCCGGGCAGCAGCAGGTCGGTGACGTCGAACGCGTACGGGTCCCACAGCCGAACGCCGGCGGAACGGCCGTTCACCTCGGCCTCGAGGACGTCGTCGCCCATCGGCACCTCGAGCACGACACGCTCGCCGTCGCCGACAGACGGCGCGTCGAAGCGCGCCCGGTACACGCCGGTCCCCGAATAGAAGGGATACCCCTGCTCGGTCCACGGAGCCGGCCGTGCGGCTGAACGCGGGGCAACCATCCGGTACCCCTTCTCGGCGTCTCCGTCGAGCCCGAACGTCCCCACGAGCTTCAGGTGGTCGACGATGCCGCCCGTGTTGCGTTCGACGACGAGGCGGATCGCGAGGTCGTTCGACCCCGTCCTCACGTGGGGCGTGAGGTCGAGCTCTCTCATCTGCGCGTCGAACCGTGACCGCTTGGGTTGTGCGTCGACCATCGTGCCGTTGAGGTGAACGCGCACGTCCGAGCCGTCCACGCCGTCGAGGATCAGCGCCAGCCGATCCGGGACGTCAGCCACGTCGAACGACGCGCGGAACCAGACGGGGAGGGGGAAGGGACCGTCGGGTTCGGCCGGGAGCTGGAACGACCACGCACCGGCGACGACAGGAAGCCACCCGTCGCCGTCGGTCGGGCCCGACGCGTACGACACAGCCGCTGCGCCTTCCCGTTCGTCCGCCGCGCGCCACGCCTTGATGACGAGCGCATTGTCGTCCTCCGCCTCGAACGTCCACGGCCCGTCGACGACGACGGGCCCGTTGTCTCGACGCGGCGATGCCTCGCGCCGCGTCATCGCGCCGCGGCCGTCTCCGCCGACATCGGGCTCGGCCGTGAGGACGAACACCGAGCCGACGGGTGGAAGGTTCAGGTCGAACGAGGTTCGGGAGCCGTCGCGATCGACCGCGGTCGCGGGACGCTCTTCGCCGGTCGAGGGGTCCCACACGACCGGCGACGCGTCGCCGGAGATCGACATCCGGGCACGCTGCTCTTCCGTCGTCGGGTTCACCACGAAGTACAGGGCGCGGCCTTCGCGGACGCGGTGCACGCAGAAGAGCTCCTCGTTGGAGATCTCGACGTCCGGTTCGATCAGCGACGCGATCGCCGAGCGCAGGCCCTCGGCGAGCGGCGCGG
>DASUQY010000079.1:0-6271 GCA_036280315.1 Actinomycetota bacterium | reverse complement strand
GAGACTTGCGGGGAGCTGCCCCTAGTACGAGAGGACCGGGGCGGACGAACCTCTGGTGTGCCAGTTGTCGCGCCAGCGGCACGGCTGGTTAGCCACGTTCGGAAGAGATAAGCGCTGAAAGCATCTAAGTGCGAAACTCGCTCCAAGATGAGGTCTCCCACAGGGTCAAACCTGGTAAGGCCCCTCGCAGACTACGAGGTTGATAGGCCGGAGGTGTAAGCGCGGCAACGCGTTGAGCCGACCGGTACTAATAGGCCGAGGACTTGACTTTGCTCGCGCTCGCTATCAGTTCCCGAGCTCTGCTCGGGGGCCGACCCCCAAAGAACGTCCCGAACGATGGGAAACGTCGTTTCGGTGGCCATGGCGGAGGGGAAACACCCGGTCCCATCCCGAACCCGGAAGTTAAGCCCTCCAGCGCCGATGGTACTGCCCGGGCGACCGGGTGGGAGAGTAGGTCGTCGCCGGACATCCTTCGAGAAGAGCCCGCCTCGATTTCCGAGGCGGGCTCTTCCTTTTGGAGGCCGCGCAGTTGGCATCGAACGTATGGGCGCCGCGGGTACGCTGGCCGGTCGATGCCCAAGGCGCTCCAACCTCGTCGAAGACCCGGTCAGCGCACCGGCGCGAGAACGCGCCGGCGAGCTCTTCCGCCCGACGTCGTGTCTGAGCTCCGTCACACCGCCCGCGCCGGAAAGGCCGACGACGCGATGAACCGGCTGGAACGCGCCGTACAACTCCTCGAACGTGGCGACGCGAAGGGCGCGGCCGCCGAGGGGAGCAAGGCAAAGGACCTCGCGCCTCGTTCCGCCGCCGTCCGCGAGGTGCTCGGGCTCTCCTACTACCGGCTCGAGCGGTTTCGCGAGGCGCTCGCCGAGATGCAGACGTATCGTCGCGTCTCCGGACGAGCCGATCAGAACCACATCATCGCCGACTGCCTCCGCGCGCTCGGCCGGCCTGAACGTGCGGTGCCGCTCGCCGAGGAGGCGCTCGGCGCGAAGGGTGTCTCGCTCGCCGCCAAGGCGGAGGCGGTGATCGTCGCCGCGAGCGCGCTTGCCGATCAGGGAAAGTTCGACCAGGCCCTCGGGCTGCTCCGTCGCGTTCGAACTCGCGAGGACGTGGCGGGTCCCGAAGTCATCCGGATCTGGTACGTGACCGGCGACATCCTCTCGCGCGCCGGCAGGAAACAAGAAGCGGCCCGAGAGTTCCGCAAGATCATGCGCCACGATGCGTCGGCGTACGACGTCGCCGAACGCGTCGCTCAGCTCTCGTGATCTGCCGCGGCCGCGGTCTCGCGCTCCCGACGCTTGTCCCAGTAACGCATGATCCCCATCGCGTTCATGCGAACGCCCGCCAGGATCTCGAACCGGTCGAGGTCGATCGCAGCTTCCGACCCCGTCTCCACGTCGTGGCGAGCTTCCACCTCGAGCACAGACACGATCTCGTCGATGTCGTGTGTCGTCTCCATGGCCACGCGGACGGACTCGGTCCACGCGCGGAAGCGTTCGACGGCGAGGTCGCAGATCCGCTCGACGTCGCGAACGGGGCCGAAGTGCGAGAACAGCACCACCTCGCCGGCGAGTGAACGGATCTTCTGGATGCTCCCGATGGCGAGCTCCAGATCGTATTCCGGCGGCGGCGTCGCCGGGCGTAGCACGGGGACGTCGGGTGGATGGATGCCGAGCGCGTCACCGGTGAACACAACCCCCGTCGCCGAGTCGACGAGCGCGACCTGATGTGACGCGTGCCCCGGGGTGGCGGTTGCGGTGAGCGCTCGCCCACCGAGCTCGATCATGCTTCCGTCCATAACGCTCTGGATCCGTTGCGCCGGAACGGGTTCCACCGTCCCGAACAGCGACGCCATCCGTTCCTCGCCGTACACCCTGGTCGCGCTCGCGACGAGGCGGGCGGGGTCGGCGAGATGCTGCGCCCCGCGTTCGTGCACCCACACCGTCGCCTTCGGATACGAGCCGCACAACGTCCCGACGCCGCCGGCGTGGTCGAGATGGATGTGCGTCACCACGATGTGTGCCAGGTCGTCCCGGCCGATCCCGAGCCTGTCGAGCCCGGCTTTCACATGTTCGGCGGATGTGGTCGGTCCGGTCTCGACGATCGTCGGCTCACGCGCGTCGAGCAGGTATGCGGCTGTGTAACGCTCGAGGCCCCCGTAGAACGTATCGATCGCTGTGATGCCGTCGGCGACGTCGAACACCACGGGATCCATTCGGGCGAGTCTACGCATGCCAGTCGTGTCACTGGCTCCTGCTACCGTCGCGCGATGTCGGGACGACTCGAAGGAGGGTCGATGGTGGCCGTGAACGTCGTCGTGCTCGCCGGGACGGTGTCCGCCGATCCGGTCGAGCGGCGCATGCCGTCAGGCGACGAGGTGACCGAGCTTCGGCTCTCCGTTCCGGAGGCGGGCAGACGCCTCCTCCCCCTACCCGTCGCCGTTTGGCATCGCGATGTCGGCAAGCGCGCGTTGAAGGGCCTCGGCAAAGGCGACGACGTGCTCGTGTACGGCCAGTTGGTGCGGCGGTTCTACAGGAGCGGAGCGGGAGCGAGAAGCCTCACCGAGGTCGTCGCCTCGGGCATCAAGAAGCTCGAGGCGCCGGAGGTGGAGTAGGCGTCACTCGGACGACGCGGCGTCACTCGGCCTCCAGCGGGCGCATCACCATGCCCGTCCGCGGCTTCGGCCAGAAGAACGTGGACTTCTGCGGGAGCGTGTAACCGAGTTCGACGACGCTGCGGATCGTCTCGGCGTTCGTCGGTGGCAAGAGGTACGCGACCGTGGCCTCGCGACGACGAACGACGTCCTCGGCGGCGACGGCGTCGGGCGTGAACCGCAACGTCTGCGACTGACCGGCGAGCACCTGCTCGTGCAGCCGCGATACGGTGGGAGGTTCGCCGACGAGCTCGGCGACGCGGTGCACGAGGGCGGCCCCCTCGTATGCGACGGTTCCGAACGCGAGCTTCCGGTCGTCGACCGAGTCGAGCACCTCCTCGAGGTCGCGGACGCGGGTTCCCGTCGTCTGCGGCGATCCGTCGAGCGAGATGCGATGGAACGGCAGGACCGGCGGGTCCTCGATCGCCGCGTCGACGAGGAACATCATCACGCGGTCCCAGGCGCCGGGACCGTGGTGCGCGCGCATCTCGTCTCGGTAGCGGAGCGCCGTGGCGTACCGGTGATGTCCGTCGGCGATCATGAGCGACGTCGATCCGAGCCACGTGGCAACGTGCGTGTCCGCGGGCGCCACCCACATGCCGTGCTCGACGCCGTCGTCGTCCACGAGCGACGCGGCGGGTCCGCCCGACGTCGCCCCCTCGAGCCACCGTGCGAGCTCCGGGATGGGACCGGCGAACACGGCGTAGATGCACGACGGGTTCGCGCCGATCGCGCGCATGAGCCGGAGCCTGTCCTCGACCGGACCACGCATCGTGCGCTCGTGCGGAGCGATGCCGCCGCCCCAGTCCTCGAGCTCGAGCGCGCAGATCAGCCCTCGGATCCGACGGGCCCTGCCGTGGAAGCGGAATCGCATCTCATATGGGTAATAGGCGGGACCGTCGGTAGTCACGAGGACGCCGTCGTCGCGCCACACCGACAGCGATCGCGCGGCCTCCACGTAGGGATCGAGTCCGCGTCCGGGTCGCTCGTTCGCGTCCTCGGCGAGATCGAGGCGGATTACGTTGTACGGGCTCGCGGAGAGATAGCGGGCATGCTCCTCCTGCGAGATCACGTCGTAAGGTGGTGCCGTGACGACTTCGAACGAACCGACTCGCTCGCGGGCGAAGCGCAGGCCGACGAACGGGAAGATGCGGGGCATGCGGGATGTATAGCAGGCGCCCGGAACACGAGACCGAGTCGGCCTACGACCTGTTCCACCGGGGGGTCGGGTTCCTCTCCCACGGACATCCGCATCAGGCCGCGATGTTCCTGTCGCGGGCGAAGCTGCTCGAGCCCGAGAAGGCCTCGATCCGGGAGGCGCTCGGGCGTGCGCTGTTCAACGCGGGAAGGGCGCTTCGCGCCCGCCGGGAGTTCGCCAAGGCCGTTCAGATCGATCCGGCGAGCGACTACGCGCACTTCGCGCTCGCGCTCGCGTGCGAGCGAACCGGCCAGCGCTCACGCGCGATCGGCCATCTGAAGCTCGCGATCGCGATGCGACCAGGCGTCGACGATTACGAACGCGCGCTTGCCCGGCTCGCCGGGTGATGCTCGCGGCGCGCTACGACGCGCTGCTGTTCGATCTCGACGGAGTGATCTATCGCGGTGACGAGGTCGTCGAGGGTGCTCCGGAGACGATCGAGGCCGTTCGCAGCGCCGGACCGAGCGTGGTGTTCCTGACGAACAACTCGTCTCGGACACCCGAGCGCGTGGCGGAGAAGCTCGTTCGCCTCGGGGTGAAGGCCGACGCGTCGGAGGTGATGACGTCCGCGGTGGCCACCGCAGACATGCTCGCCCGCCGCGGCGGTGGAACCGCGTACGTCATCGGCGGCGAAGGGGTCGCTCGTGCGCTCGTCGACGCGGGCATCGACGTCGTCGACGGCGACCCTCCGCGCGTCGATCTCGTCGTCGTCGGGATCGACGACGACTTCACGTACGCTCGGCTCCGAACGGCGAGCGTGCTCGTTCAGCGCGGCGCACGGCTGGTCGCCACGAACGCGGATCGGACGTTCCCCGCGACCGGCGGCGAGCTGTGGCCCGGAGCGGGCGCGCTGGTCGCCGCACTCGAGACGTCGACGGGCGTCCAGGCCGAGGTCGTCGGGAAGCCGCACGCTCCGGTGTTCGATGCGGCCCTTCGTCGCTCGGGCGGATCGACGCCGCTCGTGATCGGCGACCGCCTGGACACCGACATCGCGGGCGCGAACGCGCTCGGCTGGGACTCGATGCTGGTGCTCTCGGGTGTCTCGACAGAGGCGGAGCTTCCGGGCTCGCCGTTCCTTCCGACGTACGTCGCACGCGACGTTCGAGCGTTACTCGACGAGAACGCGGTCGAGCGCGTCGGCGGTGCATAAGGACGGTCGACGATCAGAAGTAGTCGGCTCGCGGCGCCGGTTGCGCCTGGGGAGTTCCGACGTGCGGTCGTCGGTAGAAGAGCCACGCCACGATCGCTCCGAACCCGAACCCGCCAATGTGAGCCCAATAGGCCACACCGCCGCCGACGTCGATACCGAGCTGTCCGACGCCGCTGAACAGTTGCAGCACGAACCATGCACCGAGCACGAACAACGCCGAAACGTCGACGACGGTGATGAAGAAGAAGATGACGAGCGTCGTCACGCGGGCGTGCGGGAACATGACGGCGTACGCGCCGAGCACCGCACCGATCGCACCGGACGCCCCGAGGCTGGGGATCGTGGAGTTGGGATCGAAGACGAACTGCAACCCCGCCGCGGCGATGCCGCCCAGCAGGTAGAACAACGGGAAAACGACGTACCCCAGCCGATCCTCGACGTTGTTCCCGAACACCCACAGGTACAGCATGTTCCCCGCGATGTGCAGCCAGCTGCCGTGAAGGAACATCGCCACGAAGATCGACGCGAGCCAGCTCTTGTCCGGACAGTCCTGCTGCAGTTCAGTCTGCAACGCAGCGCCCGCACCGACCTGACGGAACTCCTCGTCGAGAGCCTGCCGCGCTTCGGCTCCGCCGTCGGCGAGGTTCTCCTGGTGGGAGATCTCGAATGGGATCTCCGCGTTGCAGAAGAAGAACATCTGTTGCTCGAACTCCGTGCCGCCGAGCGTCGGCTGCCAGAACAGGAAGATCACGACGTTCGCGGCGATCAGACCGAGCGTGAGGATGGGCATGCGGCGCGTCGGGTTGGCGTCGCGGATCGGGATCATCGCCGACGCCCGCCAGCCGCGCGCATCCGGCGAGCCTAGCAGCGGCGACGGGCTCGGTCCGCTCTATCCTTTGCGACACACCGACAGACACGTCCTCGGCGAGCCGGAAGGGAGGTCCACGTGACTCGTCGGCGCCTGGACGCGGAGCTCGTTCGTCGTGGACTCGTGGCCACGAGGGACGACGCGCGCGCCGCGGTCGAGAGCGGCTCCGTTCGCGTCGAGGGCCGCAGGGCCGACAAGCCGACGACCCTCGTCGACGACTCGATGCCGGTCGAGATCCTCGCGAGCGAGGAGCGGCGGTACGTCTCGCGTGGCGGGGAGAAGCTCGAGGCCGCCCTCGACGCGTTCGCCATCGACGTCAGGGAACGGCGCTGCCTGGACGCCGGCGCGTCGACGGGCGGATTCACCGATTGCCTGCTCCGGCGGGGAGCCGCGCACGTC
>DASUQY010000078.1:0-10905 GCA_036280315.1 Actinomycetota bacterium | reverse complement strand
AAGTGGCGAACGGCTCGACTTCGACGAGCGCGATCGATCCGTACGCCGGGCCGTTGTGAGCCGGAACGGGATCGCCCTCGCCATCGGACGTGAACGTTCGCCGGCCGAGGAAGAACTCCACCTCGTACCCGCCACGCAACTCGAACCCCGCCGCTCCGAGGCGATCGATCGCCGTGCGAGCGAACGTGCGCGGACAGGCCGGGTACTCCTTGCCCTCTTGATCGAGCTGGTCGACCGGCGCGAGCGCCCAGCCCGGGCTTGCCGCGAGCGGAACGGTCGCCGACGGATCGGGCATCAGCCGGGTGTCGCCGACCGGTCCGTGGATGTGCGGCGACGAGGTGATGTTGTCGTCGAACAGGAAGACGCTGAATACAGGCGACAATCCAACCCCGAAGCGCACGGCTTCTTCGAAACGACGCAGCGGGACCGTCTTCACGAGCGTCACGCCGGCCGTATCGACGATCGGCAGCGCGACGGCCTCGACGCCCCCGGCGGCGAGCCGGCGCGCGACTCGCGCCGCCACGTCCGAACGAGTTCGTGCGCCGCGACGAGTCGCCGTTCCGCGTCGAGCGGAAGGCCCGACCCTGCGAGTGGAGGAGGCGCCCTTGCGGGTCGTTCGGCGTCGGCCTGAGCCGTCCGTCATGGTCAGGCAGCCCCTCAGAACAGTTCGAGGTACTCGGTGCGCTCCCAGTCCGAGACCGCGTCCTTGAATCGCGACAGCTCGTACCGCCGCATCGTCGAGTACGCGGCAACGAACTCCTCACCGAAGAACTCCTTCGCCGCCGGCTCCTGCTCGAGCGCGTCGAGCGACTCCTCCAACTCAGTCGGCAGCTTCTCGAACGAGTCGTCGTCCTCCGCCGGCACGCCGGGCTTCGAGGGCTCCGGAGCGGGGAGCCCCTCCTCGATCCCTCGGAGGCCGGCTTGGATGAGCGCAGCGCCGACGAGATACGGGTTCGACAGCGCCGAAGGCGCCCGGTACTCGACGTGCTTGCTTCCGGGCGTGCCCCCCTTCACCCGCACGAGCGCCGAACGATCCTCCTGGCCCCACGAGATGTTCGTCGGGCTGAACGTGTGACGCCGCCTGCGACGCAGGCAGTTCACCGTCGGCACGATGACGGCGTCGATCGCCCGGGCGTACTTGAGCAATCCGCCAATGAACGACCGGGCCGCGTCGGTCAACCCGTCGGCCGCGTCTGGATCACCGAACGCGTTCTCCCCGGACTCGGCGTTCACGAGCGAGAGGTGCGTGTGGCACCCGCTCCCGGACGAATCGCTCCACGGCTTGGTCATGAACGTCGCGAGGTAGCCGTCCTGCTTGGCGATCTCCTTCACGCCGTTCTTGAACGTGAACGCATCGTCCGGCCCGGCGAGCCCGCGGCCGGGGGCGAAGTTGATCTCCCACTGCGAGCCGGCGTACTCGCAGTTCGACGTGATGATGTCGACGCCCGCCTGCGGCATCTCATCGAGGATCCGCCTGATCGTCGGGACGTAGTCGTTCCGAACGGTGTTGAAGATCTGATACCCCGAGAACAGCGGCTCGTGGGTCTGGGACGAAAGGAGGTAGAACTCGAACTCCGACCCCATCACCGGCTCGAACCCCATCGAACGCGCCTTGTCGAGCGCGCGACGGAACACGTGACGCGGGGTCGCCGCGAGCGGCTGGCCGTCGTACCACGTCGCGTCGCAGATGAACCGAGCCGTTCGGTCCGCCCACGGGATCACCGTCGCCGAGTTCGCATCGGGAAACAGCAGCTGGTCCCCGTACCCGCGCTCTTCGTGGTAGAGCGTGCTCGGCACGACGTCGGAACGCGAATCGAGCACGCTGGTCCCGCCGTACATGTTCAGCCCCCGCGAGGCGTAATCGGTCGCGTGGGCGATCGGGATCGTCTTCGACCGCGAAATACCATGCATGTCCGGGAGCTCGAACCGGACGTATCCGATCCCGTCCTTCCGCCAGTCCTCGAGGACCTTCTCGACCTCCGCCATGCCTCGGCTCCTCCTCGCGGTCGCGACAACGGTTCGGTGGCTCGGTATAGCGTGAGGACGGGCGAACGTGCAACGCGAGTACGCTCATGAGGTTCGAGGAGGTCGGGTCAGGTGCCTCAGACGTTCATCGAGAGCCGGCGTTCGCACGTGTTGCCTCTCGAGCTAACCAAGCCCATGCCGGTCGTCGCCCGCGGCCAGGGCGTGTGGATCGAGGACTCGTCCGGCCGTCGATACCTCGACGCGATGAGCGGCGGCTCCATGGCGGCCACGCTCGGGCACGGCCGCAGCGACATCGTCGCGGCGGCCCAGGCGCAGGCCGACAAGCTCGCGTTCGTCCACAACGAACGGCTGACGAACCCGCTCCAGGAGCGGCTCGCAGCCGAGCTCGTCGACATCGCGCCCGAGGGGTTCACGCGGGTTCGCTTCACGGTGAGCGGTGCCGACGCCAACGAGATGGCGATCCAACTCGCGCGGAGCTACCACGTCGAGCGCGGCGAGCCCGAACGGTGGCAGGTGGTCTCTCCGGCGCAGGCATACCACGGGCCCACCATGGAGACGCTCGCGCTCACGGGACGACCGGGCTTACATGGTCCGTTCGACCCGTACCTGCCGAAGCACCTCCACATCCCGCCGAGCACGTGGCGGTTCGACCCGTCCGGCCAGGCCGCGCTCGACGCGCTCGACGCGGCGATCGACGAGGCCGACGGCAAGCTCTCGGCGTTCTTCTGCGAACCGATCAGCGCCGCCGCACTCCCGGCGTACACGCCGCCCGCCCGCTTCTGGGAAGGCCTCGCGGAACGGCGTGAACGCCACGGGTTCCTCGTCTGCTTCGACGAGGTCGTCACCGGCGTGGGGCGAACGGGACGATGGTTTGCCGCGGCGGCAACGGCGTGCCCGCCGGACATCATCGCCACGGCCAAGGGCCTCGGCGCGGGGTACGCCGCGATCGGAGCCATCCTCGTGCGCGATCGTGTGTACGAGGCGATCGCGGACGGCTCCCGGAAGTTCACCCTCGGGCACACGTGGGACGGCTCGCCGCTCTCGTGTGCGGTCGGTCTGGCCGTGCTGAACGTGCTCAGGTCGGAGGGCCTGATCGAACGCGTCGCCGATCGCGGACCCCGTCTACGCGACGAGCTCGAGCGTTCGATCGGGGACGTCGCGATGGTCCGCGAGGTTCGCGGTCACGGCTACCTGCTCGGCGTGTCATTCGTCGACCCCCGCGACGGCGAAAGCTTCTTGCCGCGCGAGCTGCGGGTGGGCGGTCGCATCGACGAGGCGGCGTTCGAGAACGGACTGATCACCTTGTCCACGCAGCCGACCCGCGACGGCTACGCCGCCGACCAGACCCTGTTCGCGCCGGCGTTCACCGCGACCGACGACGACTTGGGCGAGATGGTGTCGCGGTTCGCCGACACCGTTCACCTCGTCGCCAAAGAGATCGAGGCGGAGCTGGGAACGCTCTCGCCGACGGGAGGTTCCTAGATGGGCTCGACCGACCAACGCAAGCTGCGCGTGCTGATCCTTCAACATGAGGATCCAACCCCGCCGGGTCACGTCATGGAGTGGCTCCGCTCACACGACGCCGAGATCCAGATCCTCCGTATCGACCTCGACGACCGCGAGATCGATCCGGCCGACTACGACCTCATCGTCTCCCTCGGATCGGAGTACGCAGCGTTCGACGACACCAAGCCGTTCGTCGTCCGCGAGGCGACGCTGATGCGCCGAGCAGTCGACGATGACGTACCGATCCTGGGTCTGTGCTTCGGCGGACAGCTGCTCGCTCGCGTCCTCGGAGCTGACAACTACCGGGGCGAGATAGCCGAGATCGGCTGGCTCCCCGTTCGGAGCGAGGACGCCCAGCTCGTTCCGGAGGGGCCGTGGTTCCAGTGGCACTTCGACACGTTCACCAAGCCACCCGGCGCGGCGGTCATCGCAACGACCGACGCTGGATTGCAGGCGTTCGTGGCGGGCCGGTCGCTCGGACTGCAGTTCCACCCCGAGGTGACCACGGACATCATGGACGAGTGGGTCCGCGTGTACCGCCATGAACTGGACGGCGACGGCGTCGACCCCGATGCGCTCCTGGAACAGACCAAACGGCTAGCGGACGCGAGCCGGCAAAACGCCCTGCAGCTGTTCGAGCACTTCTACAGCGATGTGGCGAAGCTCGATGAACGCAGCGGCGCCCGCGACGAGCGCGCGGCGGGCTGACTGGGAGAGCCACGAACGTGACCGGGACAATCACATCCGACCGAACGAGCGTCTTCCCGCGATTCCTCGACCTTCCGTACCCGAACGTCGAACGCGGCGAAGGCGTGTGGCTCGTCACCTCGGAAGGCGAACGCGTCATCGACGCGTCGTCCGGCGGCGCCATGGTGACGTGCCTCGGGTACGGCGTTCCCGAGATCGTCGCCGCCGCCGCCGAGCAGGCCGATCGCATCGCGTACTTCTACAACCACCACTTCACGAGCGAACCTGCCGAGCGCTACGCCGACCGTCTGCTCGAGGTCGCCGCCCCAGAGATGTCGCGGGTGCGGTTCGTCTCGGGAGGTTCAGAGGCGAACGAGACCGCGCTGCAGCTGGCTCGTCTGTATCAAGTCGAACGAGGCGAGCCCGATCGGTGGCGAGTGATCTCACCGGCACAGAGCTACCACGGCTCGACGATGGGAACGCTCGCGCTGAACGGTAGAAGCGCCGTGCAGGAGCCCTACGCCCCGTATCTGGCGAACCACCTGCACATCTCCCCGAGCACGTGGCGGTTCGATCCGTCGGGCGAAGCGGCGCTGCGCGAGCTCGACCGCGCGCTCGAAGAGGCGCAGGGCACCATCGCCGCGTTCTTCTGCGAACCGATCAGCGCGGCCGCGCTCCCCGCCTACTCACCGCCGGATGCGTTCTGGCTGGGACTCGACGAACGGCGCCGGGAGCACGGGTTCCTCGTTTGCCTCGATGAGGTAGTCACGGGTTTCGGCCGAGTGGGGAGTTGGCTCGCCGCTCACCAGCTGCCGATCGAGCCCGACATCGTCGCGGTCGGCAAGAGCCTCGGCGCCGGGTACGCACCGCTTGGCGGCGTGATGTGCCGTCGACACGTCTACGAGGCGATCGAGGCAGGGTCCGGAGAGTTCGACCTCGGCCACACCTGGGACGGCGCGCCGCTCTCGACGGCCGTCGGTCTCGCGGTCCTCGACGCGATGGTCGAGCTGGGGCTGGTCGAGCGCGTTCGCGACCTCGGATCGCGTCTTCGAGAGGAGCTCGAGGCGGCGGTCGGTTCCTTGGAGATCGTGCGCGAGGTTCGCGGCCGCGGGTTCTTGCTCGGCGTCGAGCTCGTCGATCCTCGCGACGGCGGATCCTTCCTGCCCGTCGAGCTCCCCGTCGACGAGCTGGTAGATCAGATCGCGTTCGAGCACGGCGTGCTCGTGACGTCGACCCATCCGCAGGCGGACGGGCTCGCCGGCGATCAGGTCCTCCTTGCGCCCGCCTACGTGAGCACAGACGACGAGCTCTCTCAGATGATCGAGCGCTTCTCTGCGGGCCTGAACGTCGCCGAGAGGACGATCAAGGCCGCCCTGTGACGACGCCCGAGGAGTTCGTCCTGCTCGGCGTTCCCGACGTGCACGGCCAGATCCGGGGGAAGGCGCTTCGGCCGGACGCGTTCGAGAGCGCCGTCGAGCGCGGCACGGTGATGACGGACCTGATCCTGGGGCTCGATCCGGTCGACGCGCCGATCACCGACTACGAGCGGTTCGGCATCAAGACCGGCGCGGCGGACCTGATCGTTCGCCCGGACGCCGACACGCTGCGCGAGCTCACGTGGCGGCCGGGGTGGCGCGTGTGTCTCGCCACGCCGAGCTGGCCTGACGGTTCGCCATGTGAGCTCTCATCACGCGAGGTCTTCCGCTCCGTTGTCCACGACGTCTCGTCGCTCGGGTACGAGGTGATGTCGGCGATCGAGTACGAGATCCGGATCTGGGACGCGCAGGGCGCGCCGACCTCTACGGGCATCAGCTACTCGCTTCAGGAGATCGGCGGCTACGAGGGATTCCTGGCCGACCTCGTTCCCGCCCTCGAGAGCCTCGGGATCGAGCTGTCGGCGGTTCACACCGAAGCCGGGCCCGGCCTGCTCGAGCTCAACGTGAAGCCGCGACGCGGGATCGCCGCGGCCGACGACGCCGCGCTGTTGAAGTTCGGGGTCAAGCACGTCGCCGCGTCACGCGGGCTCCGCGCCAGCTTCCTGGCGAAGACGAACCCGAGCGAGGAAGGGTCGAGCGGCCACGTGCACATGTCGTGCTGGACGGACGACACCAACACGTTCGCGGCCGACGATCCGTCGGCCGAGGCCCCCACTGTGTTCGCTTCCGCGATCGCCGGCGCGCTCGAGCACCTTCCGGCAGCTTCGCTTCTGCTGAACCCCACCGTGAACTCGTATAAGCGTCTCGTCCCCGGTTGGTTCGCGCCGATCAACGCGACCTGGGGCTACGAGAACCGGTCGTGCGCCGTTCGCGCGATCCGTTCGGAGCGCGAGGACCTGTGGCGGTTCGAGTGTCGAAGGCCGGGCGCCGACGCGAACCCGTACCTGGCGCTCGCCGCGATCGCGGCGTCCGCGGCCGACGGCATCCGAAGGCAAGCCAAGCCGCCGGAGCCGATCGAGGGCGACGCGTACGCGCGACCCGATCTCCCGGAGCTGCCGGGTTCGCTCGAAGCCTCTCTGCGTGCGTTCGAAGCCGATGCCGTCCTCCGACGGGCGTTGGGCGAGGGCTTCAGCGAGTACTACGCCACGTCTCGCGCGTGGGAGCTGAAGGCATGGCGCGAGACGGTGACCGACTGGGAACGAGAGCGGTACGAGCGGGCGGTGTAGCCGGATGCGAGGGGTAGCACAGTGAGCGAAGCGAACGTTGTGCGGACCGCCACCTGAGAAAGTGAGCAGGTACCGGCCGCTCGTCGCCGTCGTCGCCTATCACCTCGCGGACGATCGCGTTCCCCGGTGGCCACACGGAGGATACGGAGTTCCGGGACCGTATCTCGACCGGTTGCGCGCGGCGGGCGCTCGCACGGCGATCATCTCGCCGGGCGAAAGCGGCGACGCCGAGGAGATCCTCGAACCGTTCGACGGACTGCTGCTGGTCGGCGGCGGCGACGTTGACCCCCGCCGCTACGGACAGGAGCCGAGCGAGAACATCTACGGCGTCGAGCCCGACCGCGATGCGTTCGAAATAGGCGTCCTGCTCGCGGCGGACGAGCTCGGCATCCCGACGCTCTGCATATGTCGCGGCATGCAGATCATGAACGTGGCGTTCGGCGGCACGCTCGTGCATCACCTTCCGGATGTGCCGGGGACCCAGGAGCACGGCGCGCCGGTCGCGGACGAACGCACCTTGCACGAGGTTAGAAGCGACGAACGGAGCCGCCTGCGCGCGACGACGGGAGTCGAGGTGATCTCGTGCTCGTCGCACCATCATCAAGCGCCCGACCGGATCGGTGAAGGCCTCCGCGCCACGGGATGGACGGCGGACGGCGTCGTGGAGGCGATCGAACGCGAACGAGGCGACGACCCAGACGAGCGCCCGTACGAGGCGGGGTGGATGCTCGGCGTTCAGTGGCATCCAGAGGACACTGCTGCGAGTGATCCGGCACAGCAGACGTTGTTCGACGCCCTCTCGAACCTGGCCCGATGGCGCGGTTCTCGCGCGAGGCCGGGCCTTCGCCCGGGTCGCAGCCACGAGTACGGTCTCGTCGACTACGACCCCGCTTGGCCGACGATGTTCGAGGAGGAGTCCTCGCGGATCCGCACGGCGCTCGGTGACGTCGCCGTGCGGGTCGAGCACGTCGGTTCAACCGCTGTCCCCGGCCTCGCTGCGAAGCCGGTCATCGACATCCAGGTCTCGGTGGATTCAATGGTGCCGCGCGATCGATTCCTCGCACCGCTGGCCCGCCTGGGGTACAGGTTCGGCGTCGATCCGTTCGAACCCGATCATGCGTACTTCAGCCGAAACGAAGCGGATTCCTCCGGCACGTACCACGTTCACGTTTGTCAGGTCGGAGGGGAGTGGGAACGAAGGCACGTCGCGTTTCGCGACTACCTGCGTACGAGCCCCCAAGACGCGGCGCGGTATGCAGAGCTGAAGCGGCGGCTCGCCGCCAACCATCCCCGGGACATCATGACGTACGTCGACGGCAAGACTCCTTTCATCCGTGAGATCGAGAAGCGCGCGCTCGCCGACCGTCCGAGCCACGTCTGACGCGAGAGCGCTCGCGTCACGATCCAGCGGCTACGCTTCGCCCCAGCCATGGAGCGTGATCGGTGACCGAGCTGCGTGTCGTCAGAGCCGAGGGCGAGCCGAACGCGCGCGGAGAACGCATCGGTCGCGAGCTCCGCGACCTGATCAACGAGTCGCTCGACTTCTACCACGGCTACTTCGCCCGCCGAGGCGTCAGCTCGCACGAGCTCCAGGAGCTGCTCACGCCGTTCCTCGTCGCCGCCGAGACGCAATTCCCGAACCACGTCGCGACCCTCAAGGGGATGGCGACGGGCGCGACCGTCCCCGTGCTCGAGCTGTTCGCCGTCAACGCGTTCGAGGAGCTGGAGCCGATGCTGGAGACGCCGGAAGGCGGCATGCCGTTCCTTCAGAGGAAGGAGGGGCACGTGGTCCCGCCGAAGCGAGCCGATGGAACACCGGATCGGTGCACGAGCTTCGCGGTTTGCACGCCGGACGCGACGTTCGTCGCGCACAGCGAGCATTGGCTGGCCGGCGATCTCGGCAACGTGGCCGTCGTGATCGACGTGCCCAACGACCGGCCCGTGCGCGTCGTGTCGCCGACCGTCGCATGCTGCCTCCCCGCTGTCGGCGTCAACAGCCATCGCGCCGGTGTCGGCGTCACGTCGCTGACGGCCAACGACGACGGCATCGGCGTGCCGCGCGTGCTGGCGTCGCGTCACGTGCTCGACTCGGCAGACCGTTTGGACGCCATCGCCAGGGCCGACCTGCCCGATCGGTCCGGCGGGTACGGGTACACGTTCGCGTTCGCCGGCGGTGATGCGTTCACGCTCGAGACCACGGCGCGACGGATGTCGGTCCGCGAGGAGCGAGCGCACACAAACCACTACGTCGACGCCATGCTCGCGTCGATCGGCGCCGAGCCGTCGGCCGGCAGCCGCGCACGGCTCGACCGTGTCACGGAGCTCCTCGCCACCGAGCCGAGAACGGTCGAAGACGTCATGGAGATCCTTCGCGATCACGGATCGTCGCCGCAGGCGATCTGCTTGCACCCTGACCCCGCCGAGGGCGACGAGGCATCCGCGGTCATGTTCGCCATGGTCGCCGAGCTCGAACAGGGCAGGATGTGGGTCGCGCCAGGCAACCCGTGCCAGAACGAGTTCGAGGAGATCGACGTGAACGAGGTTGTCGGCGGACGGACGTGACCTGATGGCGTGGACGACTCCCCTTTTGTACGAGCGGCTCACGTGGCCCGAGGTGCGGCGCGCGGTCGACGACGATCGCGTCTGCCTCATCCCGGCGGGGACCCTCGAGGATCACGGCCCGCACCTGCCGATCGACTGCGACACGCGGATCGCGTCCGAGATCTGCCTCCGAGCCGCTTCGGCGGTCCCCGACGAGGTCGTCCTCCTGCCGCCGGTGACGCACGGCTACACGCCACACCACATGGATTTCCCGGGCCCGATCACGATCGGCTGGGAGACCTTTACGAAGTACTGCGTCGACATCGGCACGTCGCTCGCGCGCCACGGGTTCAAGCGCATCCTGTTCCTGAACGGCCACGGCTCGAACATCCCACTGGTGAACATGGCCGCGCGCCTGATCGGCCTGCAACACCCCGACGTGCTCGCCGCGGCGGCTTTCTACCTGACGAGCGCCGAGGGCGGTCGCGTCATCGCCGACGTCCGCGAGTCCGAGCAGGGTGGCATGGGCCACGCGTGCGAGCTCGAGACGTCGATCTACCTCGCGCTTGACCCGGACGCGGTGTTCATGGACAAGGCCGTGGACGAGAACTCGTTCCCGGAAGGTCCTCACGCGTGGATGGACTGGTCCGACGGCCCGCTCCAGATCATGCCGTGGTGGAACGCGATCTCCAGGACCGGGGTGCACGGCGACGCAACGAAGGCAACCGCCGAGAAGGGGGCGCTTCTGCTCGACGCCGCCGTGAAGGAGTGCGTGGAGTTCGTCCGAGAGCTCCGAGAGAAGCCGCTCCCGGTCAGGTGGGACCCGTCCGAGACGCCGCAGTAACCCTGGGGGACGTTCCACCACGGATACGCGCCGCGACCAGCGGTTGCCTTTCGTTCGACAAGGGGCTCGTGCTACCGTTCGAACACCTTGAACCGCTGGTCAAACCCGTCTTTAAGGGGGCGCGCATGGCTCGTTCGTTGAAGCTCGCAGCCTTTGTGACGACCGTGGCCGTGGTCGGCTTCCTGGCGACCTCTCTCGGAGCCCTGGCGCAGGAGTCGCCGACCGCGAGCGACGAGAAGGTCACGTTCACCGTGGGGCAGGTGAACGACGCCATCACGTTCAACCCGATGTTCATGATCGAAACGCCCGAGTACAACACCACGGATCTGGTCTACGACAAGCTCCTCAGCTGGGCGCAGGAGGACTTCAGCACTGTGCCGGACCTGGCGACCGACTGGGAGCAGAGCGACGACGGCTTTACGTGGACGTTCACGATCCGAGACGACGCCACCTGGCACGACGGGACACCGCTCACGGCGCGAGACATCGCCGCCACGTACAACTGGATCATCGAGGAGGGCGCCGGCAACCTCCTCAGCTACTTCCCCTTCACCGAGGCCGGCGACATCACCGCTCCGGACGACACGACGCTCGTCTGGACAACTCAAACACCCACGAGCGCGCCGGTCTACCCGCCGTACGTCTACGTGATGCCCGAGTCTCTCCTCAGCCAGTACGA
>DASUQY010000077.1:0-7688 GCA_036280315.1 Actinomycetota bacterium | reverse complement strand
TTCGACAGCTCTCCCAGGGCGATCACGGCCGCGATCATGCCGGAGTCGGCAGAGTAGTTGTCCCGGAAGTAGTAGTGGCCCGAATGCTCGCCGCCGAACACGGCTCCCGTCTCGGCCATCACCTGCTTGATGAACGAATGACCGACGCGCGAGCGGATCGGGGTTCCGCCGTTCTCCCGGATCACCTCCGCAACGGCCCAGGAGCAGATCAGGTTGTGCACGATCTTCGCGCCAGGCTCGCGCGAGAGCACAGCGCGTCCCACGAGCGCCGTGACGTCCGAACCGCTCACACCCTCGGCGCGTTCGTCGACGAAGAACACGCGATCGGCGTCTCCGTCGAACGCGAGGCCGACGTGGGCCTCCCGGGCGAGCACCTCGCGCTTGAGGTCGCGCTGGTTCTCCGGATCGATCGGGTCGGCGGGATGGTTCGGGAACATGCCGTCGAGCTCGGCGAACAGGTGCGTGACCTTCAACGGCAGACGCGCGAACACGGCGGGCACGACGAGCCCGCCCATCCCGTTCGCCGTGTCGACCACGACGTTCAAGGGACGAATGTTCGGCGCGTCGATGAACGACAGCACATGCTCCACGTACGCGTCCATCAGATCGGCGCGACGCACGGATCCTCGCGCCGCGACCGGGTGGCGTGGGTCTGCCTCGGCGATCGCACGGATCTCTTCGAGTCCGGTGTCCTCTCCGACCGGTCGCGCGCCGGCGAGACAGAACTTCAGGCCGTTGTATCGCGGCGGGTTGTGGCTGGCGGTGAGCATGATCCCCGCGGCGTCGAGCGAACCGGAGGCGAAGTACAGCAGGTCGGTCGACGCGAGCCCCAGGTCGACGACGTCGGCTCCGCGCGACGTGATCCCGTCCCGGATCGCCTCGGCGAGCGAGGGTGACGACAGGCGACAGTCGTAACCAACGACGACCGAGGTAAGGTCGGCCCAGTCGACGAACGCCCCGCCGACCCGCCGCGCGACGTCCTCGTCGAGCTCGTCGGGAACGACACCGCGAACGTCGTACGCCTTGAAGATGGAGCGCAGATCACGTGGGGGCACGGTTCCGGCATCCTACTCAAGGCGGAGTTCCCGAATCGGCCCACGGTGCGGCCACGCCGCTCGAGCGGCGCTCGACGAGGCTAACGGCGCTGCGGGATCACACCGCCGATGACCGAGCGGAGCGGAACCGGCTCACCGTCGCGGTACCACCACTTCGCCTCGCACAGGTGGCATGTCGTGAAGGACAGGTCGCTGCCGCTGACGCTCATCGTGATCGTGATGACGTCGCCCTGGTTGCAGAGCGGACACGTCCCCTCGAGCTTGTCGAGCTTGTCGGGCATGCGTATATGGTCGGCATCGCACCCGGGGGGAGACAATGACCCCCACTCCTCATTTCGGCTGGTCCGCCCGAAGGTTCTCGCGTAGGTCGCGAGAGTGAGGGCCGGTCGGCGTGGGGTTCCTCGCCGACATCGCGAGCGTAGGCCGAACGGTCGCCTCGCCCGTGGCAGCGGAGCCGGACCGCGCTACGGCTTGACGAGGACGCGCGCTCCGACGGGAACGTGCGGGTACAGCTCCTCGGCGTCCTCGATATTCATGCGGATGCATCCGTGCGACGCCGCGGTCCCGATCGACGATGAATCCCACGTGCCGTGGATCCGGATGCCGGGCGCGTTCAGGTACATCGCGCGCGTGCCCAGCGGATTCCCGGGGCCAGGGCCGATGGACGCCGGCAGGTCGGCCCCCCACGTGTCCGGCGCCGGGTTGTACCAGGTCGGGTTTTCCACCTTGTTGACGATCTCGAACGTGCCGACGGGGGTCGGATATCCCGGCGTTCCGGTGGCCACCCGGTATTCCCTGACTACCTCGAGGTCTTCGTACACGACGAGGGTGTTTGCCGAGACGTCCACGACGATCGTCGTTCCGAGGGAGGTGGTCGTCACCTCGGGCGTCACCTCGCGGACGGGGATGTCTACCTCGTCCACCTGACGACCAAGCGCCTTGAGGATGCGCTGCACCGCGATATCCGACTTGATCTCCTGACCGGTGCGCGAGCGCCGCGTGACGATCTCGCCGTCCTCGAGGGCGAAGCGAGCGTCGACGGCGGGCACTGCAACCTCGCGGTACGCCTGCTCGACGAACGCATCGACGGCGCCTTCGTCCTGGACGTACTCGATCCGGAAGCCCACGTCGACCGGACTGTCGGCGATTCGGTGGTAGAGACGCGAGAAAAGCGACATGTCGCCGGCGACGCCGTAAGCGCGATCGATCGCACCGTCGACGTCCGCCTGGACACCGAGAGCGGCCGGCGTCACCGTCCACACGGCGCCGGCCGCGTGAACCGCGAGGTCGTCGGTGAGGTGAGGTTCCGCCTGCGCCTGAACGGCGCGCCGCGCCTCATCGCGCGTCATCCCACTCACGTCGACGCCACCGATGCTGACGCCGGGGAGGATTCGGTCGGCGGCCGAGGCGTCGTAGCGGTAGGCAGCGTAGGCCGTGCCGCCCCCCAAGACGCCGAGCACCACCAGCGAGACGAGCGCGATCTTGACTCCTCGCCTCGACCGTCTCCTGTGCCTCATCGCCATCCGACGTGTCCTCGCGTCCCACGACTGCTGTCGTTTTTCTACCTGCTTCAACGGCGGACTATTCCACAAGCTGAACCCGTCATCAGCCCCCTATTCCGCGGGAATCCATTGGCTGGGGATCGGGATCCCCAGCGCGACGGCGTAGGTCGCGAGGCCCTCGCGACCCAGCGAATACGACGCAGACGCCGGCACGAACGTTCCACTCTCCGAGGTAGCAAGAACCGCTCCCGCGGGTTCGGCCTCGAGGAAATTCCTCGGCGCGACCACGGACCGCAGGGGTGGGACCGTGATACTGACCGGTACGCCGGTCGCGGGAGCCATATGGCTCAGCGTGACCTCGGCGGGCTCCTGCCCCGGGTTCGCGAGTACGAGGCCTGGGTGCGACGGCGAGCCGTCGACGGTCGAGAACACCACCCACGCACCCGCCGGCGGCGCGCCACCGGTCGACCCCTGATCCGAGACAACGCCGAAGGTTCGGCGCGCGGCGGCGATCCCGGAGCTCTCCGTCGTGAACAGCACGGACGTCGGACCGGTCGTCGTCGCTTGGTAGGTGCGACCCGACTCCCCCGGAGGCGACGAGTCGGCGAGACCGGCGAACGGCCGGTCGGCGTCTTTTTCGAGCAACTCCCCCGCGAGGGAGACGCGCTGGAGCCCGGTGCTCATCACGACGAGCTCGGCCCGACCGGCATCGTCGCCGCCAGGGAACACGAGCTGACTCGGCGGCCGACCGAGGTAGCCAATGGCCGATCGGATGCCACCGGTCTGAACGACGCCGAGCGAAGCGGCGACGACCCGGCCGACGGAGGCCTCGACCACGGCGGACACAGTCCGCTCCCGAAGCACGTAGTCGCTGACCGGGACGGCGAAGCTCCGATGCGATGGCAGCACGACGTCTGTCAGGTCGCTGTGCCTCGTCGGGACATTCCGTTCGGAGAAGAACGCGATCGAAACGACGGCGTCGCCCGAGAACGGGTTCATCACGACGACGAAATCCCGATTCTCCTCCTCGGCGCTCGTTCCGTCGGGGACGAGCCACCGTCCGCCGGCGGCCGGCGCGCACGGCTCGGCGGCCACCCCGCCCTCTTCTCCTCCGGCGTGCGCGACCCAGCCAACGGCGACCCACTGCCCGAACCACTCGACGGTGCTCGCGCGCTCGCGTGCATCGGCCGGGACCTCGACGCGAAGCGTCGAACCAGGCTCGACCGTGGCCGTCGTCGATTCGTCGGGGCGACGGCCGCCGAGCGTTTGCAAGCGGATCGTCGCAGGCGATGCGCCGGGGTTCGCCACCTGCAGCTCGACCTCCCAATCGTCGCCGCCGCCGTGGGGGCAGAACCACTCGCCGGACGCGATGGACGACGCGGGGGCCGCGTCGAGTCCTTTCGGTCCGACGTCGCGGTCAGCGAACACGGCGCCCCCCACCGCGAGCGCGGCAATGAGGAGAGCCGCGACGAGCTGCCCTCGGCTCATGCCGACACCGGCCGCCTGGTCACCCACAGTGCGACGAGCCACAGGAACCCCAGCACTGCCATCTCGACGGTCCGCGCCCATTGCCGCGTGTAGTCGAAGGCGAGCGATCCGGTTTCGACGTCCGCCGCCATCGCCCAGCCGAAAGCCGGGCGCGGTTCGATCTCCTCCCCGTCGTTCCGAGCGCGCCATGCCGAGTCGAACTGATCGAGCACGATCGCCTCACCGGAGGCGTCGATCGTCACCGGCTCGAACGTCTCGGGGGCCGGGAGTCGGCGCACGTGGCCGACGGCGGGTTGCTCCGCGATCTCGAGGAGGTCGGCCGACTCCGGCGCGGTCCAGGCTGGGTCCGACGCGACGAACGCAGCAGGGAGCGCCGCGGAGTTCCTATAGATGGTGAGCCCACCGGCGGGCACGCGGTCGAGATCGGCCTGCGCGTTCAACCGGTCGGAGACGGCACTCGGCAAGTCATCGTCGCCCGCGACCACGAACCGGACGCCGAGTGGCCCGAGAAGGGCCCCGGCGTGGCCCGTCTGCCCGCCGACGAGCTCGGCGACCACGGAGCGGAGATACGAGTACCCGGGGCCCGACGACGGACGTCCTGTATCGAGCGCGTTCGCGCCCATCCTGTCGGTGATCGAGAAGCGCACGCTCGCGTCGCCCGCCTCGGCGATTCCGATGGGATCGCCACCGGGCGCGGGGAAGCGGTCGCCTCGCGCGTGGCCGATCCACAGGATGCGGAACTCGCCTCGGCCGCTCGACTCGACGACGGTCCAGGCCGGCGGAACCCCGTTGGGTCGCACCGCCCACTCGGCGAGCGTCACCTGGATCGCCTGTGCGCCGAGCCCGACACCGAGGATGATCGCGAAGCCGGCGGCCGCGAGCTGCCGCGTTCCGAACGCCTGCCGGGCGAGACCGGAGACGAGACCGGACGCGCCGTACGCGATAACGGCCGCCTCCGCAAACGCTGCGGTGACCAGGTAGACCGGCGCGTTCGTCAGGGCGTCGGGGAGATATCCGGCAGCGGAAAGCCACGCGAGGGCAGTGGCCGCAACGGCGACCGACATGGCACGCCACGATCTTCCGCGGCTCTCGCGCTCCGCAGCGGCGAAGCAGATGACCGCAGCGATCGGCAGGAACGCCGACGCCAACCACGACGTCGGTCCGTCGCCCGGAACGAGTCGGAGGACCTTCCAGGGGTCCTCACTGCCGACGAACGACGCGAGCGATGGACCGGGCGCGCCGACGAGCTCCCTCACGACGGGGAATGCGAGGACAGCCGCCGTCGCCGTCCCGAGGACCGTCAGCAGGAGGCCGCGATCGGGGCGCCTCGCCGTGACGACGTGCGCGAGCGCGATCAACCCCACTCCGAGCAGCACGCCGGGGAGAAATGACACCGCGATCGCGAGCGCGACGCCGAGACCCGCGCCATACCTGACGGCGCGTTCGGGCCGTCTGCGCCCGAACGCACCGTCGAACCGTTCCCACACCACCGGAAGCGCCGCCACGCCGACGAGGAGCGCGATGCGTCCCTCCGAGAACGACCACAGAACGGCGCCCGACAGCACGTACGCCATCGCGGCGACGATCGCGGTGGCCGGGAGCGACGTTTGTCGAGCGAACGATCGGTACGCGAGGACGCCGGCGACAGCCGGCAACGCGCCGAGAAGGACCTTCGTCGCTACAGCCGTGCTCCCGAACGAAAGCCACGACGTGGCGCCGAGCGCTGCGACGGCCGGCGACGCGGGCTGCGTGCCACCGAGCACGGTCGTGCGGACACCCGACAGGAGCTCGTGGAAGAAGGCGTCAGCCGACTCAGGGAACACCGGCAATGCACCACCGCCGATCGTCTCGGGTCCGAGCAGATGACGAACGGCGGCCGCGAGCAGCGTGGCGCCGATGATCGATCCGAGGAGCACGGGATGGCCGAGCGCGATGTGGGCGGCGCGTCGACGACGTAGCCGGGGCGCATCCGGCTCCACGCCGATCGATTCCAAGTCCTCTTCGAGGAACTCCTCCGCGCGCTCGAACCACCGCGGCACGCGAAACGTCGCCGCCATGAACCGTCGGACCGACCGATCTCGAACGGCGCGAACAGATTGCGCACGGACGCGTCGACGCAGCGTTCCCGGCAGATGCACGATGTTCCAGGCCCACGCCGCGATGAGGTCGAACGCGTCCTCGAACCGCCGTGACACGGCGAGATACGCGAGCCGCGCCAGACCGAGCACCGTGTACACCGGCATCAACCACAGCAGCGTCGGTATGCCGTAGTCCTTCAGCATCGACGCGAGAGCGGCCCGTTCCGCGTAGTAGCGCGGGCTCCGGCGACGGTGCTCCTGTGAACGTTCGCCGCGTGCTCCCGCGCCGCGGTGGAGGGCAACCGCCAGCGGCGTCATCAACACGCGGAATCCCGCAAGCCGCGCTCGCCAGCAGAAATCGAGATCGTCATGGTGACCGGCGAAGCGCTCATCGAACGCGCCGGCGCGCTTCAACGCCTCACGCGAGATCAACATGGCGCAACTCGAGACGAACAGCACCTCGAGCACGCGGTCGTACTGACCCTGGTCGAGCTCGCCGTCCTGCAGCGGCGTGTACGGGTGTCCGAATCGATCGGTCGAGCGACCAACCTCGCGCAGCAGCCGCGGGTCCACCCAGTCGACGACCTTCGGACCGACGATCCCCACACGCTCCACGCCGCGGATCCCCTCGGCCGCCTCGACCATCCGTGCGACCGCATCCGGCGCGAGCGCCGTGTCGTCGTGCATGACCAGGAGGTAGTCGGTAGCACCGACCGCCGGGAGCTCCATCGCCGAGCGGATCGCGCCCGCGAGGCCGGCGTTGTGGCGGAGCCTGATCACGCGACCCTCGCCGAGCGCCTGCTGGAGCAACACCGCGGTTCCGTCCGTCGACGCGTTGTCGACGGCGACGACGCCCAGTCGCGGATGCGTCTGTGCGGCGAGCGATTGAAGACTCTGGCGCAACCAGCGAGCGGCGTCGCGAGCGACCAGGACGACGAGGACGCTCGGATCTCGGGTCGCGTCGGATGAGGCGGGGCGTGCTCCAACCGTCGTCGTCATGGCAATGGGGAACGCAGAAACGCGCTCGAGGAGACTAGCATGCGACGCTCCGGATCCGTCCGGAGATGCCGCGAGAACGAGGAAGGGGGGCGATCGCCCCCCTTCCTGACCAATCGAAGGACCCCGCTACGCGGACTTCCTTCTGGTCGTCTTGCGACGCGTCGTCTTCCTCCTCGCCGCGGGTTTGCGGGCGGAGGTCCGTTTCGACGCGGTCGACTTCTTTCTGCGAGTTGTCTTGCGGCCCGTCGACTTCCGCGCCGCCGTCTTCCGCTTCCTGGTCGCCGCGGCCTTCTTGCCCGCTGCGACCCGCTTGGTGCTCTTCCTGCGTGTGGTCGACTTCTTCCTCGCCGCCGTGGTCTTCCGCTTCCTGGTCGCTGCGGCCTTCTTGCCCGCGGCGGAGCGCTTCGCGCTCTTCCGCTTCCGGGTCGCCGCCGCCTTTTTTGCGGCTGTCGAACGCTTTCTCGCCGGTGACATCGGTCACCCCCTTTCCCTTCCGTCAGGACGCCATGCGCTTCAGGCGTCTCCGTTCCCGTTCGCTCATTCCGCCCCACACCCCGTAGCGCTCG
>DASUQY010000076.1:0-2849 GCA_036280315.1 Actinomycetota bacterium | reverse complement strand
GCATCGCGAACGAGGTGCAGCCGACCGTCCGCTACGACGCGGCGACCGACACGTTCACGAACGTCGAGACCGGGGTCGTGTACGCGGACAACGGCGAGGGGGCCTACGAATCGCCTTTCGGTGAGCTTCTCGAGCCGGGCTGGAAGACGCACGTGGGACTCCAGAACTTTCGGACGATCCTCACGGACCCGCTCGTTCGCGATCCCTTCGTTCGCGTCTTCATCTGGACTTTCGCGTACGCCTTCCTCTCCGTTCTCATCCAGTTCGCCATCGGGCTCTTCCTGGCGATCACACTGAACAAGCCCGACCTCAAGCTTCGTCGGATCCAGCGCTCGCTGCTCGTGCTGCCGTTCGCCGTACCGGCGTTCCTCGCGGTCCTCGTCTGGCAGGGGCTGCTGAACGACGAGTTCGGGATCGTCAACCAGACGCTGCGTACCGACATCCCGTGGCTGTTCGATCCGACGTGGGCGAGGGTGTCTTGCATTCTCGTCAACGTCTGGATCGGCTTTCCATACTGGTTCCTCGTGTGCACCGCGGCCCTGCAGGCGGTGCCGGAGGAGCTAAGTGAGGCGGCCCGCGTCGATGGCGCCGGCAACCTGCAGGTGTTCCGGAAGGTGACGCTGCCACTCCTGCTCGTCGCCACGGCCCCCCTGCTCATCGCGTCGTTCGCGTTCAACTTCAACCTCTTCAACAACATCTACTTCCTCACCGGCGGCGGCCCGTACGAGCTCGAGCAGACCGTGGCCGGCTCGACGGACATCCTCATCAGCTACACGTACAAGATCGCCTTCCAAGCGGGGGGCGGAGCGCAGTACGGACTCGCGGCCGCGGTCTCGATCTTCATCTTCTTCATCGTCGCCGGAATATCCGCGATCTCGTTCTGGCGCACACGCATGCTGGAGGAGATTCGATGACGACGGTCGACCAGGCCGAGGTCGTGGCCGACGTTCGGGTTGCGAAGGCACGCCGGGGGCGGCGCCCGATTCTCTCCTACAACTGGTGGCGGTACCTCGTCGGGCTCCTCGCGATCGCGTTCGCGATCTTCCCGATCGTCTACGTGGTGTCGGCGGCGTTCAATCCGATTCCATCGCTCACGAGTGCACAGATCATCCCGGATGAGGTGACCCTCGAGAACTTCCGGCGGATCCTGAGCGGCAACCCAGGCGAGGTCGGGACGGAGCAGGAGGCGCTCGACGTCCCGTTCACGAGCTGGTACGTGAACACGCTCATCATCTCCGGCGCTACGGCCCTGTTCTCCGTGTTCTTCGCGGCTCTCGCCGCCTACGCCTTCGCGCGGTTCCGGTTCCGGGGACGGCGGATGGGGATGATGTCCCTCCTCCTCATCCAGATGTTTCCGACGTTTCTCGCGGTGGTCGCGATCTATTACATCGTCCTCGAGATCGGCGACGTCTTCCCGGCGTTCGGCCTCGACACGCGCACGAGCGTGATCCTCGTCTACCTCGGCGGCGCGCTCGGGGTCAACACGTGGCTCATGAAGGGGTTCCTCGACTCGATCCCGGACTCGCTCGATGAGTCGGCGCGCGTGGACGGGGCGACACCAGGCCAGGTGTTCTGGGGGATCATCCTCCCTCTCGCAGCGCCCGTGCTCGCGGTCGTGGGGCTCCTCTCGTACATCGCCACGATCAACGAGTTCATCATCGCCAGCCGGCTTCTTCAGACGACCGACAAGTTCACGCTCCCGGTCGGGCTGTACGGCTTCATCAATGACAAATACGCACAGCAGTGGGGGCCCTTCTGCGCCGGCGTTGTGCTCGCCGCCATCCCGGTCGTGGTCATCTTCTTCTTCCTCCAGCGGTTCATTACCGAGGGCCTCACGCGCGGCGCGGTCAAGGGCTAGTCGACATGCCGTCGCCTCTCGACACGCCGCACCACGATGGCTCTGAGCTCTACGTGCCGGAGCCGCCCGCCGATCTCGGCGACGAGATCACGGTCCTCCTCCGAGTCGCGCGAGAGGCGCCCGTCGAGGACGTGGCGGTTCGCTACGTGCGGGATCAGGATCCGCTCGTCGTCGCTGCCGAGGTCGACCGCGAGACGGAGTCGCACACGTGGTGGCGTGCGTCGTTCCCCGTGTGGAACCCCGCGACGCCATACCGCTGGCTGCTCTCGGGCGGGTCCTTCGGCTACGCCTGGCTCAACGGCGCCGGTCTGCAGCCCTTCGACGTCCCCGACGCGGACGATTTCGTCGCGACGCCCGAGGCGGGCGGGCCCGACTGGCATCTGAGCTCCGTCGTGTACGAGGTCTTCCCCGACCGCTTCGCGTCAGCCGGGCTCGACGTCGCAGCGCCAGAGTGGGCTATCCCGCGCTCGTGGGACGAGCTGCCGACGGGCCGTGGGCCGGAGACGCCGTTCGAGTGGTACGGCGGCGATCTCGTCGGGTTGGAGCAACGGCTCGATCACATCTCCGAGCTCGGTGCGAACGTGCTCTATCTCACGCCGATCTTTCCTGCCGGGAGCACGCACCGCTACGACGCACGGACCTTCGACGAGGTCGATCCGTTGCTCGGAGGGGACGACGCTCTCGTCGCTCTCACTCGGGCTGCCGGCGGGCGCGGGCTCCGCGTGCTCGGCGACCTCACGACGAATCACGTCGGGTCGGGCCACGGCTGGTTCGCGGCCGCGCTCGCCGGGAGCGAGCTCGAGCGCGAGTTCTTCTACTTCGACCCGGAGCTGCCTTCCGGCTACGAGTGCTGGTACGGCCACCCCTCGCTGCCGAAGCTCAACTACGCCTCGAGCGAGCTGCGCCGACGCATGTACGAAGGCGAGCGTTCGGCCGTCCGTCGCTGGCTCGAGCCCCCGTTTGCGCTCGACGGCTGGCGCATCGACGTCGC
>DASUQY010000075.1:0-4193 GCA_036280315.1 Actinomycetota bacterium | reverse complement strand
GCCGTAGGTCCGTTCGAGAACCTCCGGCGTGATGACGTCCTGCGGGCGGCCGGTTGCGATGACCTCACGGTTCAAACAAACCAGCCGCGGAAGGTGTGCGGCGATGCCGTTCAGGTCGTGGGTCGTGAGGACGACGGCGAGGCCGTCATGGTGCAGCTCGTGGATCAAGTGCACGACGTCGTGCCGCGTTCGAACGTCGACGCCGCTCGTGGGCTCGTCGAGCAGGAGCAGCCGGGGACGGCGGAGCATCGCGCGCGCGACGAACACCCGCTGTTGCTGCCCGCCGGAGAGCTCCCGGATATGCCGGTCGCCGAGGTCGCCGATCCCCAGGCGCGCGAGCACCGCGTCGGCGTCGCGGAGATCCTGCTTCGACGACCAGGGAACGACGCCGCCGTCGACGCGAGCCATCAAGACGGCCTCGCGCACCGTGACCGGGAAGTACCAGTTCACCGTCTCGACCTGCGGGACGTACGCCACCGTCACCGAACGATCGCGCGCGATGCGCCCAGCGATCGGCTCGACCGCGCCGGCGATCGCGCGCAGAAGCGTCGTCTTGCCGCTCCCACTCGGTCCCACGACGCCGATGAAGTCGCCCTCGGACACGGTGAGGTCGACGTTGACGAGGACGGGCTCCCTGCCGTACCGGGCGGTGACCTTCTCGAACCGGACGAGCTCGCTCACGTTCGGTACTCCACCGTGTCGGCCGGCTGCAGATTCGACACGTCCAGCTCGTCGAACGCGCTCACGTCGCCCCCGAGCGCGGCCATGAACGTTCGGAAGTCGAACACCATCAGCCCCAGGTAGCTGTGGTCCATGTCGCCCGGATCACCGGGCAGGTCGTCGTCGCGGAGGTCGTCGATGTAATCGGCACCGGTCTCGGCGGCGATCTGTTCGAGGACCGGGCTCGGGAAGACCTCCGAGCCGAAGATCGCCGGCACGTGCTCCTCACGCACCTGGTCGATCAGCCGGGCGACGTCCTGGGCCGTCGGCTCGGCGAAATCCGACGGCTGGATCGCGCCGATCACTGTCCATCCGTACTCGCGTGCGAAGTACGGGAACGAGTCGTGGTACGTGAGGAGCTTGCGGTTCTCGGGCGGAACGGTCTCGGTGACCTGGCGAACGAGCCCGTCGAGCTCATCGATTCGCTCGGCGAACTCAACGTAGTTCTTCTCGTAGTACTCCGCGCTCCCGGAATCGAGCTCGGACAGGGTGTCTTTGACGATCTCGGCGAATCGCTTCGCGTACGGCGGGTTCGTCCACAGATGCGGGTTCGGATCTCCCTGCTCCCGCGGGAACGAGAAATCGAAGATGTACTCGTCGGGCGAGATCGTCAGCTCGCCGAGCGGGACGATCTGAACGCCGTCGCCGACGTTCGCCTCGGCGAGGGCGATCGTGGGCTCCTCGAGGTGGAGACCGTTCACGAACACGACGTCCGCATCCGCCATCGCGCCGGCGTCCGACGGCACCGGCTCGAACGTGTGGCTGTTCGTACCTTCGGGGACGATCCCGGTTACCTCGACGCGCGTGCCGGCGACGTTCTGGACGATGTTCGTGATCGGCGAGACGGTGGTAACGGCGCGGAGCGTCGCGTCGCTCTCGCCACCACCCTCGTCACCACACGCCGCGAGCGCCAGCGCCAGGATGGGAGCAAGCGCCAGGCGAATCGTTCGGACGGCCCCGGACATCCCAGCCACTCTACCGGCTTCCTGCAATGCCCTGCAACAGAAAGACACCGCAGTGCGGAGCGACGGTTCAGAACCGCGGAGTCTCCGTGTACTCGCCGAACACGCCCTTCAGCGTCTCGACGACCTCTCCCTCAGTGCAAAGTGCCCTGGCGCAGTCGACGAGCGGCTCGACCAGGTTCGAATCCTCCGTGTCCGCCAGGCCGCGCAGCCGGTCGAGCGCCGCTGCGGCGGCGTCGCCGTCCCGCCTGGAGCGGAGCTCCGTCACCCGGTCGATCTGGCCGCGCTCGATCTCAGGCGGGATCTCAAGGGTTTCGATCGGCTGATCCGGCTCGACGAAGTCCGTGACGCCCACCTTGATCAGGTCGCCCCGCTCGTATCGCTCCTGCTCGCGGAACGCCGACTCCGCGATCTCCTGCTGGAAGTGCCCGCGGTCGATCCCCGCGAGCACGCCGTCGAGCATCGAGCCGTTCCCCATGGCCAGGATTCGCGCGAACTCGGCCTCCGCGAGTCCCTCCATCCGGTTCGTCAGCGACTCGAGGAAGTACGAGCCGCCCAGCGGGTCGATCACGTTCGGGATGCCGGTCTCATGGGCGAGGATCTGCTGCGTTCGCAGCGCCAGCTTCGCCGCTTCCTCGGTCGGGAGCGCGAGCACCTCGTCGAGGGCGTTCGTGTGCAGCGACTGGGTCCCCCCGAGCACCGCGGCCAGCGCCTCGATCGCGGTCCGGACGACGTTGTTCATCGGCTGCTGTGCCGTGAGCGACACGCCGGCCGTCTGTGTGTGGAACCGCAGGCGTATCGCGCTTGGATCGGTCACGCCATACCGCTCGTTCAGCCACCGAGCCCAGATGCGCCGCGCGGCCCGGTACTTGGCGATCTCCTCGAACACGTCGATGTGAGCGTTGAAGAAGAACGACAGCCCCGGCGCGAACCGGTTGACGTCGAGGCCGCGCTGCCGACCGAGCTCGACGTACGCGAACCCGTCGGCGAGGGTGTAGGCGAGCTCCTGCCACGCGTTCGCCCCCGCCTCGCGGATGTGGTAGCCGGAGACGCTCAGCGGGTGGAACTGGGGGACGTGCTCGAGGCAGAACTCCATCAGGTCGCCGATGAGGCGCAGGTGGGGCCGCGGCGGGAAGATCCACTCCTTCTGGGCGATGTACTCCTTGAGGATGTCGGTCTGGAGCGTTCCGTCCAGCCGGTCCCATGGCACGCCCTGACGTTCGGCCGCTGCGAGGAAGTACGCGAAGACGATCACCGCCGGTCCGCTGATCGTCATCGACGTCGTGATGTCGCCGAGGGGGATGCCAGCGAAGAGCTCGGCGAAATCCTCGACGCTGTCCGTCGCCACCCCGCAACGTCCCACCTCGCCCTCTGAGAGCGGGTCGTCCGAGTCACGCCCCATCAACGTGGGCATGTCGAACGCGACCGACAATCCGCCCTGCCCGCGATCGAGCAGGAATCGATAGCGCGCGTTCGTCTCGGCGGCCGTCCCGAACCCCGCGAACTGGCGCATCGTCCACAACCGACCGCGATACATCGTCGGGTAGACGCCGCGCGTGAACGGATACTCGCCGGGACGGCCGAGCTGCGTCTGCGGGTCGAAACCCTCCAGATGCTCGGCGGTGTACACCGTTTCGACAGGCTCGCCGGAGAGCGTCAGGCGCTCGCGCTCGTCGTCGTTCGTGTCACTCGCACTACGCCGCTCGCGTTGCTCGACCATCTCCGCGGCCTCTTCCCGATCAGCGTTCGGAAGGAACCCTCTCGGCCAGGATAGCCGCGGCGCGATACGGATCGACCCGCCGCTCGGCAAGGTCGTTCGCCAGCGCGACGTCGGACGCTAGGAGCTCCCGCGCGCGAGCACGGAGACGTTCGGCGGTGAGCGTCTCGACCTCGCGGAGGAGACGTGCTCGGCGCGTCCGGTCGAGCTCGCCCGAGGTCTCGAGGTACGTTCGGTGTTCCTCGATCGCGTCCCACAGCTCGCCGATGCCGTTCGCTTCGGTTGATGAGGTCTTCACGATCGGCGGAGTCCACGGCGTCTCGGCCCCCATGTGGATCATCTGACGGAGGTCTCGCATCGCTGCCTCGACGCCCTCGCGATCGGACTTATTCACCACGAACACGTCGGCGATCTCGAGGATGCCCGCCTTCGCCACCTGCACCTGGTCGCCCCATCCCGGCGCGACGACGACGAGCGTCGTGTCGGTCGCCGCGGCGACGTCGACCTCCGCCTGCCCGACGCCGACGGTCTCGACCAAGATTCGATCCCGACCCGCCGCGTCGAGGATGCGAACGGCCTCGGGCGCGGCGAGCGCCATGCCGCCGAGATGCCCGCGCGTGGCCATCGAGCGGATGAACACCGCGGGATCGGTGGCGTGTGCCTGCATTCGAACGCGGTCGCCGAGGAGCGCGCCTCCGGTGAACGGCGACGTCGGGTCGATCGCCAGGACCGCGACGGTCTGGTCTCGACGACGTGCCTCGTGGACGAGCTGCCCGGCGAGTGTGGACTTCCCC
>DASUQY010000074.1:0-2097 GCA_036280315.1 Actinomycetota bacterium | reverse complement strand
GCTCGCCGTCACGGAGGAACGCCACCCACTGGTAGATCACGAACTCGAGCGACGACTGGTCGTACCCGAGCGCTTGCGCCGCGCCGCGAACGCGGGCCACGTCGCCGTGATGGTCGGCCCCCCACACGTACACGACGTGGTGGAACCCACGCGAGAACTTGTCGATGACGTACGCGCAGTCCGCCGCGAAGTACGTGTGCCGTCCGTTCGAGCGGACCAGTACGCGATCCTTGTCGTCGCCGAACTCGGTCGAGCGGAACCACACCGCGCCGTCCGCGTCGTACGCAAGGCCGGTCTGCCGCAGACGCTGCACCGCCAGCTCGATCTCGCCGCGTTCGACGAGCGTCCGCTCGGAGGTGTACGCGTCGAAGCGCACGCCGAAGCGATCGAGCGCCGAACGGATCTGCGGCAGCACGCGCTGAACGGCTTCGTCCCGGAGCCGAACCATCCGCTCATCGGGCGGCAGGTCGGCGAGGCTCGGCCCGTCCGCGCGAAGGATGTCCTCGGCGATGTCGGCGAGGTACGCGCCGTGGTAGCCGTCCTCCGGCACCTCCGCTTCGCGGCCCACTGCTTGGAGGTATCGCGCGACCACGCTCTCGCCGAAGCGATCCATCTGTCCGCCGGCGTCGTTGAAGTAGTACTCGCGCAGGACCTCCCATCCCGTGAACTCGAACAGACGAGCGAGCGCGTCGCCGATCGCGGCGTTCCGCGCGTGCCCGAGCGTCAGCGGGCCTGTCGGATTCGCACTGACGAACTCGACCTGGACACGCCTGCCGTTCGGCGCCGACCGTCCGTACAAGGCCCCCTGTGCGGCGACGTCGCGGAGCGCTCGATGGAGCCAGTCGTCCCGAACGCGGAAGTTGATGAAACCCGGTTTCGCGATCTCCTTCGACTCGACGACGTCTGACGTCGGAAGGTTGGCCACGATGATCTCCGCCACCTCGAGGGGCGGCTTACCCACCCGGCCCGCCACCTGCAACGCGAGGTTCGTCGCGAAGTCACCGTGCTCCTTCTGTTTGGGCTTGGTCAGGACGATCTCGGGCGGTTCGCCGTCGAGGTCGAGCCCGGACGATGCCAGCGCGGATCGCAGCAGGTCCGCGAGCGCGTCCTCGATCATCGTGATCCGTCCGGGGAGATCATCACAACGTTCGCTCCGCTCACCATGCGGCCCTCACGTCCTCGGACGTGGCGGGCGCCGGGCATCAGCCGCCCGATCGGGCGAGCACGCGGCGGACGGTCTGCACGAGCTCGTCGGGCTCGACCGGTTTGGTGACGTACGCCTCCACGGTCGAAGCGTAGCCTCGCGCGAGAGCGTCGTTGCGATCGGTCCCGGACAGCACGACGACGGGCATCGAAGCGACACCATCGAGCTCGCGCAGGCGCTTCACCACCTCCCACCCGTCAAGGTCAGGAAGTCCGAGGTCGAGCACCACGGCATCGGGACGGGCGGCGACGGCCATCTCCTGCGCGCTGGCTCCGCTCGTGGCCGTTACCACATCGAAACCGGCCGCCCGGAAATTCACCTCGAGCATCATGAGGATGGACTTCTCGTCGTCGACGAGGAGCACCTTCGGAGCCATGGGCCGAGCATACGTGCGGTCCGTTCGGCGAAAGCCCGGTTGCTAGACTTCGTTGCCTCGCCCTCGTAGCTCAGAGGATAGAGCGCCGGCCTCCGGAGCCGGGTGCGCAGGTTCGAGTCCTGCCGAGGGCGCAACTCACGCGAGGGCACCGATGAATCGTCGACTCCTGCTGATACGACACGCCAAATCGAGCTGGAACGACGCCTCGCTCTCCGATCGCGAACGGCCGCTCTCCGGGCGCGGGCGCAAGGCCGCGGCACGGATGGGAGCCCACCTTCGGAACCGGGGGCTGCTGCCCGCCGTGGTGCTCTGCTCTCCGTCGAGGCGGACGCGGGAGACGCTCGAGCTCCTGGAGTTCCCCGGCGCCGAGGTGACGTCCCTCGATGAGCTCTACGGCGCGAGCGCGGGCGATCTGCTCGCGAGCGTGCGGGAGGCTCGCGATGACGCCGAGGTCGTCGCCGTCGTCGGCCACAACCCGGGCATCCAGGACCTCTCGATCGAGCTCGCGAGCCACGAC
>DASUQY010000073.1:0-2113 GCA_036280315.1 Actinomycetota bacterium | reverse complement strand
GTCGGCGTGGGGGAGGCGCTCGGTTGGGCTACCTTCCCGCCGTCGCCGTCACATGCGGCGAGTGCGAGGGCAAGGACGAACAGCTGGCGTTGGAGTCGGGACACGGCGTCATGCTACGGCCGTGCGGTGCCGCGCCCGTAGAATCGGGTCGATGTCCACCTCGTCGTCGACGAAGACGGTCGCCGAATCGCAGACGACGCTCGTTCAGCTGATGGAGATCACCCATGCCAACATCGCGGGGATCGTCCACGGCGGCGAGGTGATGAAGCTGGTTGACACGGCCGCAGGAATCGCGGCGGTGAAGCACTCCGGCGGCATGGCCGTCACCGTCTCGATCGACGAGATGTCGTTCCTAACCCCGGTTCACGTCGGCGACCTCGTGACGGTGACCGCGTCCGTGAACGACGTGGGGACGACCTCGCTCGAGGTCGGCGTCCGCGTTGATGTCGAGGACGTCGTCAGCGGTGAACGCCGACACACCTCGAGCGCGTACCTCGTGTTCGTCGCGCTCGACGACGAAGGAAAGCCGCGACCCGTTCCCCGTCTCGTGACGAAGACCTCGGCCGAACGCCGCCGGCAGCGAGAGGCGAAGATTCGGCGCAAGACGCGCTTGGCGCATCGCGAGGCCATCGAGAGCAACCGGAGGACACCCGAGCAGGACCGATCCGCGCGCGTCTAAGGCGCCGTTCCGCCGTCGAAGCCCGTACACGACGGTCTGGGACCATGGAGTCCGGCCGACCCGAAAGGACGAGATGACCACCGACCTCGGCGGCGCGAGGGGACGGATCGACACCGCCGACGGCCCAGTCGAGCTGTACCGGCTCGCGTGGCTCGCCGAGCGCGGCGTCGGCGACGTCGAACGGCTCCCGCACACCGTTCGGATCCTCCTCGAGAACCTCCTTCGGCGAGCCGGGACGCGCGACGTTCGAATCGAGGACGTCTCAGCTCTTGCGGGATGGCCCGCGCCGGCTCCGGACGCGTCGGTTGCGTTCATGCCATCCCGCGTCTTGATGCAGGACTTCACCGGTGTTCCGGCCGTTGTCGATCTCGCCGCGATGCGTTCGGCGATGGCCCGCGCGAGCGGCGACCCCGCGCGCGTCAACCCGCTCGTCGACGTCGACCTCATCATCGATCACTCCGTCCAGGTGGACCTGTTCCGCTCGCCCCAGGCGTACGAGGCGAACATCGACTGGGAGTACCGGCGAAACTCGGAGCGGTACGCGCTTCTCCGGTGGGCGCAGCAAGCGTTCGACGGCGTTCGCGTCGTACCGCCAGGCGCCGGGATCTGCCACCAAGTGAACCTTGAGCACCTCGGCAAGGTCGTCGCGGTCAAGGACGGCATCGCGATGCCAGACACCCTCGTCGGCACCGACTCCCACACGACCATGATCAACGGGCTCGGCGTGCTGGGGTGGGGTGTCGGCGGGATCGAAGCGGAAGCCGCGATGCTGGGCCAGCCGATGTTCCTGCCTGCGCCCGTCGTGGTCGGCGTCCGCGTCGTCGGCGCGCTTCCGGCCGGAACGACCGCAACCGATCTCGTCTTGACGCTCACCCAAATGCTTCGCACGCACGGCGTCGTCGGCACGTTCGTCGAATTCTTCTGCGACGGGCTGTCGACGCTCGAACTCGCGGACCGCGCGACGCTCTCGAACATGTGTCCCGAATATGGCGCGACGGCGGCGTTCTTCCCCATCGACGCGGAGACGCTTCGGTACCTGCGCTTCACGGGACGCGAGGACCGAGTCGATCTCGTCGAGCGCTTTGCCAACGAACAGGGCCTGTTCCGGCGAGACGGCGATGCCGAGCCGGTGTTCAGCGAGGTCCTCGACCTCGATCTGTCCGGCGTCGAGCCGTCGCTCGCGGGTCCCAAGCGCCCGCAGGACCGCGTACCGCTCGCCGGCGTATGGGCTTCGTTCGTCGAAGCGTTCCGCGAGCGGCTCGAGCCGGACCCGTCACCCCTGCAGACGGCGCGGTTCCTCGACGAAGGCGGCGCACAGACCGCCCTGAACCAACCCGCCGCCACCACCGGGCGCGTCGTCGATCCAGTGGGCGAGCCTGAGCCGGTCCCACTGAACGACGGCGTGCTTCGGCACGGTTCGATCGTCATCGCGGC
>DASUQY010000072.1:0-8840 GCA_036280315.1 Actinomycetota bacterium | reverse complement strand
GACCAGTCGACCTCGATGAACGCCAGCTCGAGCACGTACGCGAAGATCGACAGGGCGAGCCAGCGCAGGACGAGCGAGTAGCGGTCGTACGACACGAAGAACTCGAGCGCGCAGATCCCCACCGCGAACGCGATGACCGCCGATGCCAGTGGCAGGCATAGCGGCGCCATCCACACCAGATCGAAGCGGAACCTCGCCCCGACGTGTGAGTACGTGCCGATGCCGGCCGGGTCGTCGTCGGCGGCGCCCGTGACGAAACCCGGGCCCGTTCGTTTGAAGTATCCGAACCCGCGGAGCTGGTGTCGCTCGCTCGAACGGGCACGTTTGGACAGGAGACGTAGCATCGCGCAGATGCGCTGGTGGTTTCTCGGCGAACCGTGAAGCGGCGTCTCGGCGACGACATCGAGCTGGACGACGACGTGTCGAGGGTCGACGTCGACGCGGTGCACGCCGAGCTCACCACCGCGTATTGGTCGATCGGTAGGACTCGCCAGACGGTCGAGCGCCTCGTACGGGACGCGACGCGCGTGGTCGGGCTGTACGACGGCCACCGGCAGGTGGGGTTCTGTCGCGTCGTTTCGGACGGTGAGAAGTTCGCGTGGCTGGCCGACGTCTACGTGCTCCAGCCCTATCGCGGCCGAGGCCTCGGTGTGGAGCTGGTCCGCGAGGCCGTGGAGAACGGTCCGCACGCCGACCTCGCCTGGTACCTGAACACGCGTGACGCACACGGCCTGTACGAGCGGTTCGGGTTCGGTCCGCCAGATCCCGACAGGTTGATGGTCAAGCCGCCGCGACGACCCACGAGCGACGCGTAGCATCGCGGCGTGCGCGTCGCGCTCTGTCAGTCGAATTGCCGCGAGGACGTTGCGGCGAACGAGCGGCAGATCTTCGATCTGCTGGACGTCGCCGGGAGCTCTGGAGTCGATCTCGCCGCGCTTCCTGAGGTATGGCCGTGTCAGGGGTCGGCGCAGCAAGTGCGGGCGGCAGCCCAGGCGCTCGACGGTCCGCGGGTTCAGCGACTCGCCGAGGTTGCCCTCCGGAACCGCATGTGGATCCACGGCGGGAGCGTGCTCGAGCTCGACGGCGATCGGGTGTTCAACACGAGCGTGCTGTTCGATCGTGCCGGCCGGCTCGTGACGACGTACCGCAAGATCCATCTGTTCGATGCGGACCCGCCGGGAGGCGTCCCCAGCCGAGAGTCGTTCGTCTTTGCTCCCGGAGACGAGGTCGTGACGGCCGATACCGAATTCGGCCGGGTCGGGCTCACGATCTGCTACGACGTTCGGTTCCCGGAGCTCTTCCGTCAGCTCGTCGTTGGCGGTGCGACGATCGTGTTCGTGCCCGCAGCGTTCCGGTTCGAGACGGGGAAGGACCATTGGGACGTGCTCCTTCGCGCGCGGGCGATCGAAGATCAGGTCTTCGTCGTCGCGGCCGCCCAGTGGGGAACGTGGGGTCCTCCCGGCCGCGAGCGCAGGAACTACGGCAACAGCATGGTTGTCGACCCGTGGGGACGGGTCGTGGCTCGCGCGACCGACGGAGTCGGCGTGACCGTGGCCGAGCTCGATCTGGCGGAGATCGCAGGGGTCAGAGAGCGCCTGCCGGCGCTTCGGCATCGCCGGCTCGGGCCTTCTTGCTGAGCTTTAAGGTCCCAGCGCGCTCGTGCCGATAAACGGGTTTCGAAGGTTGGCGCAGGACCGGGTCTCCACGGAGCCCGATCTGCCGTGACCCTGATGCGCTGGAGGCCGGGTTGTCGCAGGTTCTCTCCGGGAGCAGGTCGCTCCGTGCGGCCGCTCAACCTGTCTTCCTGGCTGCCGCCGCAGGCGTCGTGACCGACCTGTGGCGATATCGCGGTTCGCGCAACAAGCGTGCGACCTGCGGCGTCGCCAAGTCAGACGGGAGGTTCTGAACGAGGTGACGGTCATCTTCTACGGCTAGCCCTCCCGACCTGGCTGTAGACAGAGACGCCCCGGTCAGAAGGGCCGGGGCGTCTCGCATCTCCTGATTCTCCACGTGATCGCTTCGATTGCGGCGACGTCGGTTCTTGGGTTCTACGCGCGCGGCCCGCGTCAGGCCTCGTCGAGGTCTTCGGGCATGTCGACGTCACGCGGCGCGTCCTCGTCGAGAGCGACCCAGCGGACGCGCTCGGGTTGCGCGTCCAACAGCACACGAGCGCCGATGTCGCCGGTCAGCGCTTCGACCTCCGGCCAGACACTGCGAGCGAAGAGCGCCGGCCCCGGAGCATCGCGGAACCGGATACGCACGATCGGCGCTCGAGTGTCACCGTAGAGGCGCACGAGCGCGGCGACGTGCTCGCTCCTGATCCCCGGCTGGTCCGCAAGGAGCACGACCGTAGCGTCGCTCTGATCGTTCAGTGCGCGAAGCCCGACGGCGAGCGAGCTCGCAATCCCGTTCGAGTGGTCCCGGTTCACCACGGCCCGAGCCGCACTCGGGAGGCGCACTGTCGACGCCACGAGCTCCGCATCGTGTCCGAGCACCACGATGATCTCGTCGACGCCCGCCTCGGCTGCGGCGTCGACGGCGTGCTGCGCGAGTGGTTTGCCTCGCAACTTCTCGACTTGCTTGGTGCGCCCGAATCGCGTGGCGGCTCCTGCCGCCAGAACGATCGCCGAGATCACGCCCGGCGTGAGCCGAACAGGCTTCGGATCTTCGCCCAGATCGCGGACAGGCCGAGGCGGAGGCCGCGGATCGGCTTGGCCTTCACGGCGACTGGGGACGTCGGACCGGGCGCGGGCGCCGCCGTCTCCGCCGCGCTCGGCGTTCGCTCCGTCTCCCCGGCGAGCATGCTCGTCCGCAGGCACTCGGCGAACTCCCGGGTCAGCTTTCGGCTGACCTCAGGGAGGAGGCCGCGCGAAAGCTGGGCGACCGAGCCCGTCAGCTGAACGTCCGCGACCATCTTCACGGTCGTCTCGCTCTCGCCCGTCTCCAGCCAACTCGTGACGGACGCGTTCGCCGCGCCCTTGCCCTTCTGCTCCATCCCTTTCGCTCGAAGGACCACGCGGTGCGCGGCGTCGTCACGATCTTCCATCGCGACGACGCCCGCGAAGGACAGGGACACCGGCCCGAGCCGCATGTTGACCTTGCCCTTCCACGTGCTCTCGTCGACCGACTCGGTGAGCTCGGCTCCCGGCATGCAGGGCGCGACTCGCTCGACGTCAAGGAGGTGCAACCAGACCTCGTCGATTGGCGCGGGAACGGTGAACTCGTTCTCGATCTGCATGGGCTGCCAACCCCTCTAGTCCAACGGAGCCTACCCGGACGTGCTGGTAGCGTCCGCTGAATGGGGGGCCGGGGGGTAGCACAGTGAGCGAAGCGAACGTTGTGCGAACCCCCGGGAAGTGACATGTGGCGGTTCGACGGTCGCGTGGCGCTCGTCACGGGAGCGGGGAGCCCGACCGGCATCGGGTTCGCCACGGCGCGGTTGCTCGCAGCGGAAGGCGCGCGCGTCGCGCTTACCTCGACGACGGACCGGATCTACGGGCGTGCCTCCCGGCTGGAGGCGGAAGAGCTCGACGTCGCGGCGTTCACCGCGGACCTCACGGACGACTCGCAGGCTGAGACGCTGGTCGACGCGGTCCTCGAGCGGTTCGGTCAGATCGACGTGCTCGTCAACAACGCCGGCCTTGCGCAGTCGGGGGTCGAAAGGGAACGCGCGCGCCCCGTCGCCGAGCTCGACGCCGGCGCGTTCGAACATGACCTCTCGCTCAACCTGTGGACGGCGTTCCACGTGACGAGAGCTGTGCTCCCCGGCATGCTCGAGCGCCGATACGGACGCATCGTGATGGTCGGCAGCGTCACCGGTCCGATCGTGGTGAACCCCGAGGGTGCCGGATACGCGACCGCGAAGGCGGGGATGGACGGGCTGATGCGGTCGATCGCGATCGAGACCGCACGGAATGGCGTGACGTGCAACTCGGTGCTGCCGGGATGGATCGAGACGTCGTCGCAGAGTCCCGAAGAGGAAGTTGGCGCCCGCAACACCCCGATCGGTCGTGCCGGCACCCCGGAAGAAGTGGCGCAGGCGATCGCGTTCCTCGCGTCCGAGGCCGCGAGCTACGTGACCGGCGCGACGCTCGTGGTGGACGGCGGCAACACGCTCCAGGAGTACAAGGGCCCTCAGGACGTTTGGTACTGAGCGGCGCCGCTACGCGGTCTAACGCTGCTGCGCGCGACGATCGTGGATCGGTCCCGGCCGATCCTTGAGGAAGCCCCCCGCGCGACCGCGCTTCGTCGCCACGATCTCGGCGCAGATCGCTGCGGCGATCTCCTCCGGCCCCTCGGCGCCGAGGTCCAGGCCCGCCGGCCCGCGGATCCGGCGGCGGTCGGCGTTGGAGATGTCGACGCCCTCCTCGCGGAGCTCCGTAAGCAATCGCTCCGTCCGCACAGCGGGGCCGAGCATCGCGATGAACCGGGCGGGCGTCGTGAGCAACGAACGCACGTAGTCCTTGTCGCGAAGGAAGTTGTGCGTCATCACCACGACGTGCGTCCGTTCGTCGATCGGCGCGAACTCGCCGAGCTTGTCGGGCCGCTCCACCAGGACGAAACCCGCTGCCTCGGGGAACCGCTCGAGGGAGAGGAACTCCGGGCGGTCGTCCGCGACGATCGGGCTCCATCCGAGGATGGACGCCTGCCGCACGAGGGGAATCGCGTCGTGCCCGGCGCCGCAGACGACCAGGCGAAGCGGCGGCTCGAGTACCTCGACGAACGCGCGCGTTTCGCCGGCGGCGCCTGGGAGAGATCTGATCTCGCTCTGCTCGTTCGCGAGCTGTTCGAGGGCGGCCGCGCGCGCCGACGCCGCGAGCGTCTCGTCGGGGAACGGACGGTCGACGGCGCCGCCGGGACGAACGAGCATGCGGTCGCCCTGCTCTACGTTCGGAGCGGTCGATTCCAACACCGTGACCATGCAGATCGGGCGTTCCTCCTCGAGCGCCATGCGCAGCGCGCCGGCGACCTCGGCTGCTTTGTCGGCGGGCTCGACGAACAGCTCGAACGCGCCATTACAGCCGAGACCCCACCCCCATACGGCGTCGTCGTCGGCGGTGAGGTCGAACGAGACGATCCTGGCGATGCCCTCGTGCATCACGATTTTCGCGACGTCGGCGACGTCGTTCTCCAGGCATCCGCCCGAGATGTTGCCGACGAGATCTCCCTCTTCGGGTACCAGCAGCCGCGCGCCCGGCCGGCGGTACGTCGAGCCGCGAACCGCGACGATCGTGGCCAGCGCCAACTTCTCGCCGCGAGCAGAGAGGGACTCGATCGCCTGCAGGACGTCGGTGAGCTCGCTCACGGCTCGATGGTAGGCGTGAGCGGTGGCTACGGCTCCGCGCGTGCCGCGACGAACCGCGCCGGATCGGCCTCGAACCGTTCGAGGCATCCCGCCGAGCAGAAGTAGTACGTCGTGCTCTCGTGGACGGAGCGATGTCGCGCCGACGCGACGTCGACGGTCATGCCGCAGACCGGGTCGATCTCCTCGTGTCGAGCGATCTCGGGGGCAGGCGTCCTTTCGAGGTTGCCGGCGGCGCGCTCGCGGACCAGCTCCGCGAGGATCGCCACGGCGATCTCCTCGTGCGCGATCGTGCCGAGGTCCAACCCCGCGGGAGCGTGCACTCGACCGAGCGACGCATCGGATGCGCCCCGATCCTTGAGGTAGCCGAGAACGGACTCGGCGCGCTTCCGCGACGCGACCAAGCCGATGTACGCGGCCGGCGTGCCCAGGGCGCGTTCGAGTGCCTCCTCGTCGTAATGCCCCTGCGTCGCGACGACGACGAACGATTGGTCGGATACACCCGCGGCGTCGAGATCCAACGTAGTGACGACCGCGCCGGCATCCGGATAGTCGTCTTCGTTGCCGCCGTCGTCCACGACCACTGTTCGCCAGCCGAGCGCCCGCGCCATCGAGGCGAGCGCTGCCACGGCGGGGGAGCGCCCGATGACGACGAGCTGCTGCTGCGGCAGGACCGGTTCCACGTACACCTCCAGCGCTCCCTCGCTCTGGCACGCAATCGGCACGGTCACGACGCCCTCCCGCCCGCGGGCGGCGAGCTCCTCGGGCGCGCCGAGGAAGAGCAGACGCGGCGCGCCTTCGTCGAGCGCCTTCAGCGCCTCCCGGATCACGGTCGGCTCGGCGCACGCGCCGCCGAGCCATCCCCTTACACGGCGGTCCCGCGTGATGAGCGCCGTCGAGCCCTCCTTGCCTGAGGAAGGAGAGCGGCGCCAGACCACCGTGGCCAGGACGAACGGCTCGCCCGCTGCAGCGAGATCGTTCGCGAGGGAGAGGACCTCGGCCTTCACGCGGTGGGCGCTCCCTCCTTGGCCTTCTGGATCGCCTCCCACACCTTCGCCGATGTGAGCGGCATGTCGATGTTCCGCACACCGAGGTGCCACAGGGCGTCGATGACTGCGTTCACGAACGCGGCGGGGGAGCCCACGGTGGCCGACTCGCCGACCCCCTTCGCACCGATCGGGTGGTGCGGCGACGGGGTCACGGTCGCCCCGAGCTCGAACCGCGGCGTCTCCCATGCCGTGGGGATCAGGTAGTCGCTGAAGTTCGAGCCGATGCAGTTGCCATCGTCGTCGAACGCGATCTGCTCCATCGCCGCGATCGCGTATCCCTCCGCGAGCCCGCCGTGGATCTGGCCCTCGACGATCATCGGATTGATCCGCACGCCGCAGTCGTCGATCGCGACGACGCGGTCGACCTTCCACTCGCCGGTCTCCGGGTCTACCTCGACGACGACGGCGTAGGTGCCGAACGGGAATGTGAGGTTCGGCGGGTTGTAGTACGTGACGCCCTCGAGCCCCGGCTCCATCCCATCCGGGAAGTTCGTGTACGCCGCGAGGGCGACGTCCTGGATCGTCTTGGCGTTCTCTGGCGCGCCGCGGATGAAGAACCGCCCCTGGTCGAACTCGACGTCCTGCTCGGATGCCTCGAGCAGGTGCGCCGCGAGCTTCATCGCCTTGTCGCGAAGCTTGCGCGAGACCACAGCCGTGGCCGCCCCGACCGTCGGCGTCGACCGCGACGCGTACGTTCCAAGTCCGTACGGGGTGTTGTCCGTGTCGCCGTGCATCACCTTGATGTCTTCGGGCTGGATGCCGAGCTCGTTCGCGACGATCTGCGCGAACGTGGTCTCGTGGCCCTGGCCCTGCGTCTTGGAGCTGATCTTGAGGATCGCCTTGCCGGTCGGGTGCACGCGGAGCTCGGCGCCGTCGTTCATCTTCAGGCCCAGGATGTCGTAGTCGTGGCTGGGGCCGGCGCCGACGACCTCGGTGAAGCTGGCGAGGCCGATGCCGAGCAGGCGTCCTTCCTCTCGGGCCGCAGCCTGCTCCTTGCGGAGCTGCTCGTACCCGATCCGCTCGAGCGCGAGATCCATCGCCCCGTGGTAGTCACCGGAGTCGTACTCGAACCCGGTCGCGGAGCGGTACGGGAACTGGTCCTTGCGGATGAAGTTCTTCTTGCGTATGTCCGCGGGATCCATCTCGAGCTCGTAGGCCGCGTTCTGCACGAGGCGCTCGATCATGTAGGACGCCTCGGTGACGCGGAACGAGCAGCGATAGGCGACGCCGCCCGGCGCCTTGTTCGTGTAGGCGCCGTCCGCGGAGACGTGCGCGGCAGGAAGGTCGTACGAGCCGGTGACGATGTGGAACAGCCCGACTTTGAACTTGGAGGGCTGCGCGTCGGCGTAGAACGCGCCTTCGTCCGCGAGCAGCGACACGCGTAGCCCCTTCATCGTCCCCTCTCGTGAGAGCGCCATCTCGCCGCGCATGTGGTAGTCGCGCGCGAACCCCGTCGAGATCAGGTTCTCCGTGCGGTCCTCGATCCACTTGACGGGTCGGCCAAGCAGCAGCGACGCCGCGGTCGCCACGACGTAGCCGGGATAGACCGGCACCTTGTTACCGAACCCACCCCCGAGGTCCGGGGAGATGATCCGGATGCGGTCCTCGGGCAGGCCCGCCACCAACGCGAACACCGTCCGGATCGCATGCGGCGCTTGTGAGGTCATGTAGATCGTCGTTTGGCCCGTCGCCGGATTGACGTCGGCGACGCAGCCGCACGTCTCGACAGGGGCGGGATGGGAGCGCGGGTAGAACGTGTCGAGGCTGACGACGACGTCCGCGCTCGCGAACGCCGCGTCGGTTGCGTCCTTGTCGCCGCTCTCCCAGTGGTAGATGTGGTTGTCCTTCTGGTCGTCCTTGTCGGTCCTGATGACTGGCGCATCCGCCTCCAATGCGCGCTGAGGCGTCACGACCGGCTCGAGCGGGTCGTAGTCCACCTCGATCAGCTCGAGCGCGTCCTTGGCGATGTACGGGTCCTCGGCGATCACTGCTGCGACCTCTTGGCCCTGGAACCGGACCTTGTCGGTCGCCAGCACCGCCTGAGTGTCGTTGGACATCGTCGGCATCCACGCCAGGTTGTGCTGTGCCATGAGCTCGCCGGTGACGACGGCGACGACGCCGGGCAGCGCGCCCGCCTTCGACGTGTCGATCCCGTTGATCGTCGCGTGCGCGAACGGGCTGCGAAGGATCGCCATGTGCAGCATCCCCGGCAGCTTGACGTCGTCGACGAACGTGCCCTTGCCGCGGATCAGCCGGTCGTCTTCCTTGCGCCGGACGTTGTGTCCGATTCCACGGATCTCTTCGGTCTCGGTGGCCATGTCGAGTCCCCTCAACTAGTCGCGCCGGCGGTCTGGATCGCCTTCACGATGTTCATGTATCCGGTGCAGCGGCAGATGTTGCCTGAGATCTCCCAGCGGATCTCGTCCTCGGTCGGCCGCGGGTTCCGATCGAGCAGCGCCTTGCCGACGAGCATCATGCCCGGTGTGCAG
>DASUQY010000071.1:0-6497 GCA_036280315.1 Actinomycetota bacterium | reverse complement strand
CGAATCCTGAACGGCCTCGACCTGGCGGTGCTGTGGGGTGATCTGTCGGTCGGTCTGCTGGTGATGGTGACCGGCGCGCTGCTCGTTCCGGCGCTCGGGCTTTCCCAAGCGTTCCTGGCAATCGTCGTCGGCAGCGTGATCGGGTGCGTGCCGCTCGCGCTCGTCGCGCTCGCCGGCCAGCGCGAGGGCGTGCCCACGATGGTGCTGTTCCGGCCGGTCCTCGGAGAACGCGGCTCCGTCCTTCCCACTGCCCTGAACGTCTTGCAGCTCGTCGGGTGGACGGCCGTCGAGTTCTGGGCGATCGGCGAGGTGGCGAACGTCGCGTCGGATCGTCTGTTCGGTTTCGACGCGCGCGAGTTCTGGGTCGCCGTCGTCGCCGTCGTCTGCACGGCGCTTGCGCTCGGCGGTCCGATCCTCGTCATTCGCCGGTGGCTCGAGCGGTTCGGGATCTACGTGCTGATCGCGACGGCAGTGTGGATCACGGTGGGGGTGCTCGGCGAGACGGATCTCGGACGGCTGTGGGGTAGAGCCGGAGATGGTGGACTGCCGTTCTGGCTCGCGGTCGACCTCGTGATCGTCATGCCGATCTCGTGGCTGCCCCTCGCCGCCGACTACACGCGGTTCGCGAAGCCCGGATCACGTGCCGTCGCCGGCACGTACGTCGGCTACCTGATCGGGAACGTCTGGTTCTACGCGCTCGGCGTTCTGATCGCGCTTGCGGCCGGCGAGACGCCCGACGTGGCCGGGATCGGAACGTCGATCGTCATTCTCGCCGGTGGCGGTGTCGTCCTGCTCGCACTCCTCGTCGGCGAGAGCGACAACGCGTTCGCCGATATCTATTCCGCTGCCGTGTCGACGCAGAACGCCGCGCCGAACGTCCCACAGCGCGCGCTCGTCGGGATCGTCGGCGCGATCTCCTTCATCCTCGCGCTCGCCTTCACGATGGAACGGTACGAGTTCTTCCTGTTCCTGATCGGCTCGGTGTTCGTGCCGTTGTTCGGCGTGTTCGCCGCCGACTACTTCGTTCGAGCGCGCGGTCGATACGGCGAAGCAACGTTGTTCGAGCGCACCGGCGTCCACGCCAGGGCGCTCGTCCCGTGGATCGCGGGGTTCGCCCTGTTCCACTGGTGCGTTCCCACCGGACCGCAAGCCTGGACGGATGCCGTGGAGACCGTCTTCGCCGAATGGCTCTCGTTGCCGTTCCCGCTGTTCGACTCGCGCCTCGGCGCGAGCCTCCCGAGCTTCACCGTCGCGTTCGCCCTCGCGCTTGCACTACCGACCCGTAAAGCGGCTACTCGATGACCGCTCGCCTCGGCGGGGGCGGAGCGGCGACCAGCAACACGACCGCCGGATCATCGGTGGCGTTCGTGATCGATAGCTCCGATCCGGCCGGCACGAGCGCCGCCTCCCACTGTTCGCGCCGCTTCCGTCCGCGGTCGACCTGAACGACGACCTTACCCGTCACGACGACGAGGATCGCGTCCGAGTCGCGATCGGCGATCGGGCCGAGCGCCTGACTCCGCTCCAGGCAGACGACCTCGGACCACATCCGTTCGGTCTCGAACAACGTCTCGTGTCGCGGGCCGGCATCGTCGAAGTGAACCAGGTCTCGAAGGTCTCGCGCGTCCATCGCGCCGAAGGGTACTCGGCGCGCCCGAGCAGGAACGCCTCGCTAGACTGACGCACCGTTCAGCCGGACGTCGAAAACAAGGAGTGACTGGTGCCGAACTTCACCTTCTCGACGAAACCGCCGCAGTCCGTGCGTGCGGACGTCCTCGTTCTTCCGATCTTCGAGGGGCTGGAGCCTGGTCCCGGAGTTCGCCCGGTGCGCGGTCTCGATCTCGTGGCGCTATACGAGGCGGCAGGCAACAAGGGCAAGCGCGGTGAGTACCTCCTCGTACCGAACACCGGACTCGACGGCGTGGAGGCCTCGGCGATCCTCCTTCTCGGCGTCGGCAAGCGGGACGACGCCGGACCGGACGCGTGCCGCCGCGCGATCGGCAAGGTCGCGCGACAACTCTCGAAGCGGGCGCGGATCGCCACGACGTTGCCGCAGATCGCGGGTCGGGCGTTCGACGAGGCGGTCCAGGCGACGGTCGAAGGAGTCCTCCTCGGGGCCTACCGGTTCGATCGCTACAAGTCGAACTCGAACGGCGACACGGCGAAGCTGCGCGAGGTTGTGATCCTTGGCGGTTCACGCGCCGATGCGCGTTCGGCGAGAGCGGCAATCAATCGAGGGCAGGTGATCGCCGAGTCGCAGATGTGGGCGCGCGACCTCGTGAACACGCCCGCGCTCGACCTACCGCCGGCAGAGCTGGCCCGCGAGGCTCAGAAGATGGCGCGCCAGGTCGGCCTCAAGGCGAAGATCTGGAGCGAGGCGGAGCTGAAGCGCGGCGGCTTCGGCGGCATCTTGGGCGTCGGACAGGGGAGCGTTCGGCCGCCGCGGATGATCGAGCTCCGCTACGAGAACGGCTCGGGTGCGCCGATCGCGCTCACCGGCAAGGGGATCGCGTTCGACTCCGGTGGGCTGTCGATCAAGCCGGCCGACGGGATGGAGTGGATGAAGAGCGACATGGGCGGCGCCGCGTCGATCCTCGGCGCGATGCGCGCGATCGCGTTGCTCGAACCTCGCGTGAACGTGATCGCGGCGATCCCCTCGAGCGAGAACATGCCGAGCGGCTCGGCGATCCGTCCCGGCGACGTGCTGACACATCGTGGCGGGAAGACTTCGGAGGTGCTGAACACCGACGCCGAGGGACGATTGGTGCTCGCGGACGCGCTCGCGTACCTGGCGGAGCAAGAACCGCGCGTGATCATCGACACCGCGACGCTCACCGGCGCATGCATGGTCGCGCTCGGCGACGAGGTGTGGGGCGCGATGGGCAACGACCGTCAGCTGATCCGCGACGTGCTCGCGGCCGGCGAGGCGGTCGGGGAGCCAGGCTGGGAGCTCCCGTTGTACGAGCCCTACCGCAAGCTGATCGACTCGGAGATCGCCGACATCAAGAACATCGGCAAGCGCTACGGCGGTGCGATCACCGCGGCCTTCTTCCTGCGAGAGTTCGTCGGCGACATCCCTTGGGTTCACCTCGACATCGCGGGCCCGGCGTTCTCGGATCGCGTTGGTGACTACTGGCCGAAGGGCGCGACCGGCGTCCCGGTCAGGACGCTCGTGAGGTACGTGCTCTCGCAGGCGGGCAGTCGCCGGCGTTAGACGCTGCTCGTCATCACGGCTTCACGCCGGTGACGAACACGACGTCGCGGAAGTCGTTGACCGGGTCGGCGAACCGTTCGGCGAACGTCCTTTGGGCTCGGTCGAGGAACGAGCCGAAGCCCGACGGCCCGAGCATCGAACGGACGAGGCGGCCCGTGGCCCAGGTGCTCATCCCCTCGACGTACTCGTGGAGCGCGTACTGGAACTGATAGGTCCGCAGCTCGGTTCGCACGCTCCGAAGGCCGGAATCGGTCAGAGCCTCTTGGAGCGCGTCAGGCTCGCGGAAGCGCTCACGCCAGGGGAGCGCCTCGCCGAGCGATGACTGCAGCACCGGGCGCGGGACGACACCCTCCACGAGCTCGAGCCACGTCCGCGTGAGATCGTCGTCGACGTCGGCCCACGCGCTGAGCGTCATCCGGCCGCCCGAGCGCAGGACGCGCGTCATGTCGAACAGCGCCGTCTGGTACTTGGTGAAGTGCGCGATGACGAAGTTCGCGATCACGGCGTCAAAGGCGCCGTCGCGGAACGGCAGGTCGATCGCCTCGGCCGCCGCGGTGCGCACGTTCGGCCGCGCCGTTCTGCCGACGCGAAGCATGCCGATTGACTCGTCGATCCCCACAGCGTGGGCCCCCAGCTCGATCGCCGCCTCCGCGGCGACGCCGGTTCCCGTGCCCACGTCGAGCACACGCGCCCCCGTCGTCGCGCCGGCGATCTCGACCAGGTCGCGCGCCGGCTGCGCGAGGCGTGGCGCGTGGATCCGCTCGTACGTCTCCGCGATGTCGTCGTAGGTGCGCCAGTCGTTCACGGTTTGCCCCAGCCTACCGGGCGCGTCCGGTTCCGAAGCTCCGTTGAACGAGCATCGCTCGCCGTAGGCTGGCGCGTGATGGGTGAGCGCGCATGAGCGGGCCCGCGGGCGTGACCGCGCTGGTGCTCGCCGAGACCGTCGCCGGCGGCCTCGCGCTGGTCTTCGTGACACCGCTGTGGAACGAGGTCCGCCGCGGGTTCTTCGTCCTCACGTGCTCGATCCTCGCCCTGTTCTCGGCCGCGGTGTGGGGATCGGTCTCTGCCGGACGCGTCACCGGCGACGACGCAGGGACGTGGTCGCTCCGACTGGCATTCGCCCTCACGTTCGTCCTCCTCGCCGTCGTCGTGCTGCTCCTCGTTCGACGCGGGACATGGGCCCGGTTCGTCGGGTACGCCGCGGCGCCGCTCGCCGTGGGGATGCTCGGCGCGATGGCCGGAACCGCCGATGGTTCATGGCTCGTCGCGTTCCTCCAGCTCCTCGCCGGCGCCGCGTTCCTCGGCGCGGTCCTCGACGGCCTGCTGCTCGGCCACTGGTACCTGACCGATCGCGGGCTCACACGGACGCCGATCAACCGGTACACGAACCTGCTCCTGGTCGGCGTCGCGCTCGAGGCAAGCGCGCTCGTCTTGGGCGGGTTCGGGCCGACGGAGGCGACGCCGGAATTCAATCCACTGCTCACGTCCGCCGGTCTGGCGTCGTGGATCGCGCTGGGCATGGTCGCTGCGACCGCGCTGATCGGCGTGATGATCCGAATCACGCTGCGTGGCCCACGGGCGTCCGCCGTTCAGGCCGCGACGGGATTCTTCTACCTGGCCGTGATCACTGCGACGACGGCGGAGTTCGCCGCGAAGGTCGGGTTCCTCGGCTGAACGATGGAGGGGACGGTCGTCGCTGTAGGAGTCGTGGCCGAGGCGACGGCGTGGTGGTTCGTCTCGTCACGGGGAGCCGAAGTCTGGCGCGTCGTTACGCCCGTGCTCGTGGCGTTGGGCGTCGCGGCGTTCGTGTTCGGTCCGCCGATGTGGTCGCCGGAGGTGAACCCGGTCGTCGCGGCGGCAGTGGGTATCGGCGCGGGCGTCGCGTTCTACGGTGCTACGCGTGCATTCGTGGCCGTCACTCGGCAGTGGCATGCCTTCCGTCGGCACTCGGCGGAGCTCTACGCGTTGCGAGGCGACCTCTCGCTCGCCGCGGCGCTGGTGCTCTCCGTCGGAGTGACGGTGACGGCAGAGGAGGTGTTCTGGCGCGGGTTCGCGCAACCCGAGCTCGCGCGGACGTTCGAGCCGTCGGTCGGGGCAGTCGTCGCCTGGGCGGCTTTCATCGCAGCGAACGCCGCGAGCCGAAACCTGGCCGTCCTCGCGAGCGCGGTCGTCGGCGGGCTCGTGTGGAGTGCGCTGGGCTGGTGGAGCGGCGGCGCACTCGCGCCGCTCGGGTGCCACGTCGTGTGGACGGGACTGATGCTCTCGTTCCCTGTCGTGTCGCGCGAGGCCATCTCGAGGTGACTGAGATCCCGCTCCCGGCCGGACGGCTCCTCGACGCGGGCGAGCTGTGCTACGTCGCCGCACCGGCGGCGGTTCCCCACGTGACGCCGATGGTGTTCGCGGTCGCTGGTGGGCGACTATGGGTGACCACGTCTCGTCGGTCGCTCAAGGCGCGCTTTTGGCGGACCGATCCTCGGTACGCCGGCCTCGTCCGTGTAGGGAGCACCGCACTGATCATCACCGGTACCGCTACGACGCACGATGCCCTCGATCCGCGATCCTGGCGCCGTTCGCTGAGTGACGCGCCGCTGCTCGCCGTCGCCTCTGCGAGGTTCACGCGGAAGAACGCCCGGTTCTTTGCCGGATACGCGGTCGACGCGCGCAAGGTTCCGCTGGCATGGACCCCCCCGGGTCGCGTGTTCGTCGAGCTCGGGATCGAACGTTCGGCACTCGTCGAAGGAGACGCGGTCCAGAAATGGGGGGAGTGGCCCGATTCAATAGGAAGTCGTGATCGATTCCGCGCGTCGCGGACCGGACGAGCCGCGCTCGAGGCGATCCCTGATTCGGTGAGAGTTGCGGTGGGAACGATGGGCGCCGGCGCGCTCGCCCTCGAAGGTGGGAACGGACCCGTCGTCCTGCCGGCGCGGTGGACGGTGGACGGCGCGGCGCTCTACGCGGTCGTGTCGGCACGGACGCTGTCGCTCGCCGGCGTGACCATGACGAGCGTTCCCGTTGCGCTCTCCATCGACCGACCGTCGACGTGGCGCGCTCGCGAGATGGTCGGGGCGATGGCCCGGGGCGAGGGCGAAATCCACGTCGTCGATCGGCTCCAGAGCGGCGCGACGTCTGCGCGCGCGGTGGTGCGCGCGGCCGGAGCCGAAGGCGACTCGGTCGTCGTTCGCATCCACGCGTCCCAATTCGTGTGGTGGCACGGATGGGACAGCGGAACAGTGTCCGCGGCATGACCAAGGTGTCGGTCGCCGTCGAGATCGACGCCCCGCCC
>DASUQY010000070.1:0-2713 GCA_036280315.1 Actinomycetota bacterium | reverse complement strand
TCCGCGACCGGCTGACGCACCATCCGAGCGAGCTGTCCGGGGGACAGCAGCAGCGTGTTGCCGGCGCGAGGGCGCTGCTCAGCAGGCCGGACATCGTCTTCGCCGATGAGCCCACAGGGAATCTGGACTCGAAGGCGAGCGTCGAGCTGCTCGAGTTCCTGAGGTCCGCCGTGAACGAGCACGGACAAACGATCGTCATGGTGACGCACGACGCGGTCGCCGCGTCGTTCGCCGACCGAATCGTCTTCCTTCAGGACGGCAACATCGTGGACGAGATGCTCGAGCCCACGACGGAGCGCATCCTCGATCGCCTGAAGGCCTTGGAGAAGTAGATGTTCCGAGCGGCGCTGCGCAGCGTCCTGGCGCGCAAGGTCCGGCTGCTCCTCACGGGGCTCGCTGTCCTGCTCGGCGTGAGCTTCATGTCCGGCACGTACGTCCTCACCGACACGATGACGGCCGCGTTCAACGATCTCGTGGATACCGGCTATGCGCAGATCGACGTACTGGTGCGTCGAGAGAACGCCTTCACCGCGCAGACAAGCAGCCTCGAGGAACGCGCGTCGATGCCGGACTCGGTGCTCTCGACCGTCGAGCAGGTCCCCGGCGTGGCGCGGGCCGTCGGTGACGTCATCGGCTACGCGCAGATCGTGGACCCCGGCACCGGCAAGGTCATCGGGACGTTCGGGCCTCCCACCGCCGCGGCCTCGTGGAACACGTTGACGGGGTTCACGCTCGAGGCGGGGCGAGCGCCGCACGGCGACGACGAGGTCGTGATCGATTCAGGATCAGCCCAGGGGAGCGAAATCGGCGTCGGCGAGCGGGTGGAGATCCTGTTCGAGGGGCCGCCGGGTGAATTCGAGGTCGTCGGGATTGCCGGGTACGGCGACGGCGGGAGCCTGTTCGGCGCGACGTTCGCGTTGTTCGACCTCCCCACCGCGCAGCGGTTCCTGGGCAAGGAGGGTGAGCTCGACTCGATCGCCGTCGTGGCCGACGAAGGCGAATCGGGCACCGCGCTCGCCAACCGCGTCACCGCCGCGGTCCCCGATGGGATCGAGGCGGTCCCCGCATCGACCGTGATCTCCGAACAACAGGACCAGGTTGCGGAGGGCCTGGGCTACCTCCGGACTGCGTTCCTGGTATTCGCGTACGTGGCGCTGTTCGTGGGGGCGTTCATCATCTTCAACACGTTCGCGATCATCGTCGCGCAGCGGACGCGAGAGCTCGCCCTGTTCCGGGCGCTCGGTGCGACCGGACGACAGGTGCTGAGCACGGTCGTCGCCGAGGCGTTCATCGTCGGGTTCGTGGCCTCGGCCATCGGTGTGGTCGTCGGCATCGGGATCGCCATCGGCCTGAAGGGCCTCTTGTCCTCGATCGGCGTCGACCTGCCCTCGTCGGGAACGGTGATCCAGCTTCGGACGGTGGTCGTCTCGATAGTGGTCGGTACGGTAATCACCGTCGTGGCCGCGGTCGTCCCCGCGCGTCGCGCGTCTCGGATCGCGCCGATCGAGGCGCTACGCGAGGCACAGGACCGTCCCGGCCGCTCACTTCGGTTCCGACTCGTGAGCGGCGCCATCGTGCTCGCGGTTGGGGTCGCTCTCCTGGTGTACGGGCTGTTCGGGACCCCCGACAACGCGCTCCAGCTGGTAGGCGCTGGCGTGGCGTTGACGTTCATCGGCATCGCGATGCTGACGCCGCTCATCGCCCGTCCCGTAGCGGCGACGATCGGCATACCCGTGCGGGCGCTCGGCATCCCTGGCAAGCTCGCGCGGGAGAACGCGATCCGCAACCCGCGCCGCACAGCGGCCACGGCGTCGGCGCTGATGATCGGCCTCGGCCTCGTGGTGTTCGTGGCGGTCTTCGGGGCCTCGGCGAAGGCATCGACATCGGCGGTCCTCGACCGCACACTTCGAGCCGACTTCATCCTCACGTCGCCGACGTTCACCGGATTCAGCACCTCCGCAGCCGGGGATGTTCGTGCCGTGCCGGGGGTGGCGACGGTGTCGCAGGTTCGCCAGGCAGAGGCGAAGGTCGACGGCGGGACCGCCTTCTTGTCGGGGATCGATCCGACCACGTTCTCCGCTGTGTCCGAGGCGGGGGTCCTCAGTGGATCGATCGCCGACCTGTCGCAGCCGAACACGCTGGCTGTTTTCGAAGACCACGCGCAAGACAACGGGTGGAGCGTCGGCGACGTCGTCCACGCGCAGTTCCCCGCGACGGGCGACATCGATCTAGAGATCGTCGCGATCTACGAGGAGAATGGGTTGATCGGCGACTGGGCGATCTCCCTCGACACGTTCGACGAGAACGTCGTGGCCCAGCAGCTGGACATCTTCGTTCTGGTCAAGGTGGAGCAGGGAACGAACGCCGCAGCGGTCCGTCCGGATCTCGAGCGCGCGCTCGAGGCGTATCCGAACGTGGAGGTGCAGGATCAGGCCGAGTTCCGCGACCAGTACGCGACCTTCCTCAATACCCTGCTCAACCTGGTTACCGGTCTGCTCCTGTTGGCGGTGTTCATCGCGCTGTTCGGCGTGATGAACACGTTGTACCTGTCGATCTATGAGCGGACGCGCGAGCTCGGATTACTGCGCGCGGTCGGGCTCACCAGACGGCAAACACGGTCGATGGTCCGGCGGGAGGCCGGCATCATCTCGGTGATGGGAGCGCTGTTCGGCGTCGTCGTCGGCATCGCCTTCGGGTGGGCGATGCAACAGGC
>DASUQY010000069.1:0-3975 GCA_036280315.1 Actinomycetota bacterium | reverse complement strand
AGAACGTCCGCGTCGGCGATCTCCTGCACGTGCCGCTTGCCGCTCTTCGCAATGAAGTCGAACACGACGAGATCGCGGCGAACGGTGACGTCCTCCTTTCGGACGGTGGCCAGACCGAACGAGCCGTTCTGGCGCGCGTAGGCCTCGGACCCCACGCGGAAGAACGCGTGATCGAGCAGACGAACGGCGCACGCCAACGCGCGCGCCTTCGGAACTCCTCGGAGCGACAGGTCTGTCGAGACGCGCTCGCGCAAGACGGGGAGGGCGTGGGCGAACTCGACCATGCGCTCGAACTTCTCCTCGTCGCGGCGAACGCGCCAGTCCGCGTGGTACAGGTACTGCCGCCGCCCGGCAGCATCCATACCCACGGCCTGGATGTGCCCGAGCGGATCGGGGCTGATCCGTACATCCGTCCAAGCGGGCGGGATGACGAGCGCACGGATACGCTCGAGCGTCGCGGCATCGGTGACGGGCCCGTTTGGGCAGACGTACGAGAACCGTCGCCCGCGACGGCGTCGCGAAATCGCCGGACCGTCGATGGTCGCCCTTCGGAGCGGCATCCTCCAATCGCCTCCGCCGCAACTGTTCCCTTCAAATCGCCCAGAACAAACACGCAAAGGGCGTAGCTGCGTGCGCGCATGGGTACGCACGCAGCGGTCAATCGTGTGCTGACCACAGAGCGCACACGGCGGTTCCGCGCGAACCGTATGGACGAAGGAGGGGATCATGGACGCGTTGAAGCTCCTGAAAGAGGACCACGAGAAGGTAAAGAAGTTGCTATCGGACATCGAGTCCACGACGGAGCGAGCGGTGAAGACCCGCACGAGTGAGCTCGCGCGGCTGAAGCAGGAGCTGACGATCCACGAGGCGATCGAGGAGGAGATCTTCTACCCCGCACTGAAGGACCACGCGAAAACGCGAGAGATCGCGCTCGAGGCATACGAGGAGCACGGCGTCGTCGACATGATCATGGCGGAGATCGAGCAGACGCCCGTCGAGGACGAGACGTGGATCGCGAAGTTCACCGTGATGAAGGAGAACCTCGAGCATCACATCGAGGAAGAAGAAGGGGAGATGTTCAAGCAGGCTCGTCAGGTCTTCGACAAGGACACGCTCGAGGAGCTTGGCGAGCGGATGCAGGCTCGCAAACGATCCGGGCTCGCTGCCTGACCCGGCGGATCCGCGAGGTACCTTGCCCTAGGGATCGAGGGGATCGAGCGTCGGCCCTTCCTCCCCGTGTTGATGGTCGACGTCCTCGACCTCGGCGATGAACGACGCGAGCTTTTCGACGGTCTGGCGCGAGTCGGGGTGGCGCTTCACGAAGTCCTCAAGGTGGTCGGCGACGTCCGCGAACGTCACCGCCTGATCGCCGCGCTTGTTACGGAGTCGCTCAACGCCGTTCGACGACACGTCCCAGTCTCCTCTACTGTTCGGCTGCCGACATCGTTCCCGGGCACCCGGCGCGGCAACCGTCCGAAGGTGTCGTTTCCGGCCGAGCGGCTCGGGGTACGCACCACGACGGGCCTGCTCGCCGTGAGCGAAGGGGGATGAGCCATGATCCTTGTTCGACACATCATGACCGAGGCGCCCAAGACGCTGAGCCCCGACCGGACAATTGCCGACGCGGCCGGTCTGATGGAGCAGTACGACGTGGGCGTGATCCCGCTTGCGGACGAGGACGGAAAGCTCGTCGGCCTCGTGACCGACCGAGACCTCGTCCTCCGAATCATCGCCAAGCAACAGGACCCCCGCGAGATGAAGCTTGGCGACGTCGCGACGAGGAACGTCATCACGACGACGCCGGACACGAACGTCAGTGACGCGCGCGACCTGATGGCCGAGAACAAGATCCGCCGGCTCCCCGTGGTTAAGGAAGGAAAGCTCGTGGGAATCGTGGCGCTCGGCGACATCGCGGTGGCGGACGCGTCCAAGCGCGCGGTCGGCGAGACACTGAACGATGTTTCCGAGTCACCGAGCACCACTGATGCGCCGCGGGGTGGCCCGGCGCGAGGTACGCCCGAGCGGGTTCGCCGTAACGACGCCCGCGGGCGCCGGCAGGCGTCCTGAAGCAGGGCTATTCGGCCGACGCCTCGTTGTCCTCGTTGGGGAGGTCTTCGAGGAAGGCCGGCACATCTGCCGGTCCTACGGTCTCGCGAAGCGTCCGCAGGGTCTGCGCGAGGATGCGGCTGACGTGCATCTGCGAAACGCCGACGTCGCGTGCGATCTCCGATTGAGTGAGACCTCTGAAGAACCGGAGATACAGGACCATCCGTTCCCGTTTCGGTAGCCGGCGAACAGCGGGCGCGACGGTCGCCCACTCCTCGAGGAGCGTCATCGATTCGTCCTCGGAGCCGAGAACGTCGATCGGAGCGGCACCATCGTCGCCCGCCGGCGCCTCGAGCGAGCTCGTCGAGTACGCCTGACTCGCCTCCATCGCCTCGAGGATCTCTTCAGGCGTCGCTTCGGACTTGGCGGCGAGCTCTTCGACAGTGGGTGCGCGGCCGAGTTCCTGCGACAACTCGGGAAGGACCGAGTTCATCCGGAGACCGACCTCCTGCAGCCGCCGGGGGACGCGAATGGCCCATCCCTTGTCACGGAAGTGCCGTTTGATCTCGCCGACGATCGTCGCCGCCGCATACGTCGTGAACTGCACCTCGCGCTCGGTGTCGAACCGATCGATCGCGTTCAGCAGACCGAGGCTCGCCACCTGGAACAGGTCGTCGTGCGACTCACCGCGCCCGGAGAAGCGGCGCGCCAGGTACTCGGCGAGCGGCAGGAACCTCCGGACGAGCTCCTCACGCGCGGCGGCATCGGGACGAAGCGCGAAGAGCTCCCGCTCCTGCGCGTCCTGTCGGATGCGTGGTCGCGATGGGCTCATCGCCCATTGCGTCCGACGATCGAGCGCTTGACGATCCGGACCGCGGGCGCACCGTTCCACAGCTCGAATCGGACGCTCTCGGCGAGGCCTCCAAGGACGCGCCATGCGAGCGTGTCCTCGAACCCCGACGGCGGCCAGCCCGGCGTCGCGGCGTCGACGGCGACGACGACCTCGAATCGGTCGGGAAGGCTTCGGAGGTCCAGTCGGAACGACGTCGGGTCGGACGGGAGCGAGAGCAAGCGCGCGCATGCCTCGTCGACGGCGAGTCGCAGATCGTCGACGTCGTCGAGCGACAACGGGACGCGGCTCGCCACGGCCGCCGTCACCGAGCGCAGCACGTGGACGAACTCCGCGCGCGCCGGCACGGAGAGCCGAACGGACTCAGAGCCCACCGAGGTGAGGGACCTGACCACTTATACTTGCCCCTCCAGCTCCCTCGGCGCATGCGGATAGCGTTGCGGCGCGGGCTGAACGGCGACAACGGAGGAACGCATGGACCTACAGCTCGAGAACCGGACCGCGGGCGACTGGACCGTGATCCGTGTAAACGGCGAGCTCGACCTCCACACGTCACCCCAGCTCCGCGAACATGTCCTCGCGCACGTCGACGATCCTCCTGTTCGCATCGCCCTCGATCTATCAGGCGTCGGGTTCATGGATTCCAGCAGCCTCGGTACGCTCGTGACGTGCCTGAAACGCGTCCGCGAACGGGACGGACGCCTCGTTCTCGTCGGTGTATCCGGCTCACCGATGAAGGTCTTCGCGCTCACTGGGTTGGATCGCGTGTTCGACATCGTCTCTTCCCCGGACGACCTCCCCAGCGACTGATACCTCTCGGACGAGCGACAAGCGACGGCCTCCGGCCTAATCGCGCAACCCGGACGAAACTCCGTAGCAGCAGGAGTACCCCCGCTCCATCCACACAAACGCGCGTGCCAGTCACTCACGCAGGCCGTTCCTCGCCGCCAGACAGGGCAAGCTCGGGTTGGCTCGAACCAACCCTGGGTACTCCTGTTGCATGTCCACGGATCCACACCGGTCCGATCGTATTGGTCCTCGCACCGGAACACGCGTGGGGATCGGCCTCGTCGTTGGAG
>DASUQY010000068.1:0-10574 GCA_036280315.1 Actinomycetota bacterium | reverse complement strand
ACAGCTTCCATCGGATGCTGTGGATCTCGATCGCGTCGGGGACGGTGTCCGGGTTCGCCGGCGTGTACCTCTCCTATTACCTGGATTGGGCGTCGGGACCGGCGGTGGTGCTGACGGCCGCGACGCTCTTCGTCGCCGCGTACGTCGTATCGGCGGTCCGTCGCCGGCGGCTCCCGCAAGCCGCGGCGCCGGACGCGCACGTCGGCTAACGGTCAGCCCGCCTCAGCAACGCAATCGGCGCAGAGGCCGCTGATCGCGAAATGCGTGAGGTCCGGGTGAAACCCGTGGTGCCGCTCGATCAGCCGAACGAGCGCGCCGGCCTCATCCATCGAGAGGTCGTCCTCGGCGCCGCAGCTCGAGCACGTCAGGTGAACATGACCGGCCTCCTCGGCGCGGTGGTATTCGGCGCCGCCTTCGAGATGCGCGTGCGCCAGCACCCCCACCTCCTCAAGCAAGGCCAGGGTTCGATAGATCGTCGAGGCGTTGACGCCCGGCATCTCGCCCTGGACGGTTCGCGCGAGCTCCGTTGGAGAGATGTGTCCTTGCGTCCGCATGATCTCCGCGACGATCGCCCGGCGCTGCGGCGTCATGCGGAGGCCTCGCCGGCGCAGGAGCTCGATCACGTCGGTCCGTGGAAAGGCCACGTCGCCGAGGTTAGCATCTTGTTGCAGGTGCAAGTCGACGGATGTGCTCACGGCGGCGGCAAACCGAGTTCTCGAGCCGCCCACGGCAGCGCCGTCCGGGCCTGCCGAAGCTGAACCGGGCGCACGTGCGGCCACTCGGTTATCGCCGGCTGACCGGCGTGATAGCAGAAGTACGACGCGACGACCGACGCGAGGCCCGGGGGGACGTCGGGCGCGACGTCCTGCGGTGGCGGACCGCCCTCGGCGTGGAGGCTCGGCAGCCACCCGGCGATGTCGAGCCACCGGTTGCCCACGCTCGTCCAGTTCCAATCGACGAGGGCGGCGCGACCGTCCTGGCGGAAGCAGATGTTGTCGCTCCGCACGTCGAAGTGCAGGAGCTCACCGCCGTCGAGCGGCGCCGTCTCGGCCGAACCTCGTAGCGCCGGCAGCGCGTCGGTCAGCCAGTCGTCGGAACACAGGCCGAGGCGAAGGAACGGCTCGGGATCGCGCTCGATCTGGCTCCAGCACCGACGGAGTCCGAGATGGTCGTCGGCGGCCCTCGGAAGTCCAGCGGGCGGCGGCGTCGTGGCAACGTCGTCCAGGCACAGAAGGACCGAGTCGATCCGCTCTGTCGACCACGGCGGAGGCCACACCGCACTCGAAAGGTCCTCGAGCGCGAGGACCGGCCGCTCACCGTCGTCGTGGAAACCGATGAACCGAGGCATGAACGCTGCACCGCGCAACGCGGAATACGTCGTGTGCTCGTCTCGGATCCAACTCGCGGTGAGCTCGTCGGTCGCCACCTTGATGAACGCCGTGGGGCCGTTCTCGAGGGTTACGACCCATCGGCGGGCGGGGGTGTATCCGCCGTCGGTGACCGCGCGCCACGTCGCCGGTCGCCCGCCGAGTCGCCGCAACGCCCTCGTGACGTTCCCAACCTCACCGGACGTCGGCTCCATTCGGCCGAACGCTAGCGCGGGACCGTCTGCGAGGATAGGCGCGCCATGGGCGACTTCGTGCGTGTTGAACGCGACGACGCGGTCGCGACGATCAGGATCGACAGACCCACGGCGAACGCGTTGTCGCGCGAGGTCGCGCTCGAGCTGTCCGATGCGGCGCGGGCCGTCGCGACCGACGACTCGCGCGCGGTCGTGATCTGGGGCGGAGAGCGCATCTTCGCCGCCGGCGCCGACATCAAGGCGATGGCCGACCTCGGGCCGGACGAGATCACGTCGCACGTCGGCGCTCTCGAGACGGCGTGTCGAGATATCGAGGCGATCCCCAAGCCCGTGATCGCGGCGATCAACGGCTTCGCTCTGGGCGGCGGCTGCGAGGTGGCGATCTCGTGCGACCTTCGGTTCGCGGCGGACGACGCGCGTATCGGCCTCCCGGAGATCCGCCTCGGGATCATTCCCGGCTCGGGTGGCACGCAGCGACTGCCACGCCTGATCGGTCTCGCCGCGGCACGCCGCCTGATCATCTCCGGTGACCACGTCACCGCGGACGAGGCGTTGGCGATCGGGCTCGTCGACAGGGTGTCGCCGCGTGCGGAGACCTACGCCGCCGCCGTCGAGGCGGCCGCTGCGTATGCCGGAGGACCCACGCTCGCCTACGCGGCCGTCAAGCGCTCGCTCGCGGCATCGCTCGGGAAGGACCTCGAGACGGGACTTGGGATCGAGCGTGCGGCATTCGCCGAGCTGTTCGCGACGGGGGATCAGAAGGAAGGGATGCGCGCGTTCCTCGAGAAGCGCGACCCGATGTTCGAGGGGAGATAGCGGTGAGGGTGAGGCAAGCGCGGCCCGAGGACGTGCCGGCCCTCGTGGCGCTGTTCCAAGAGCTCGACCGGATGCAGGCCGACTGGCGGGTGTTCACGCCGCGCCCTGGGTTCTACGACGAGGTGGGCGCCAAGTACCGCGAGGCCATGAACAACCCAGATGCGGTGGTGCTCGTGGCCGAGGACGACGAGGGCCCGGATGGCGAAGTGGTCGGTATGGCGTACGGCGAGGCGAGGGTCCCCTCCCGCTTCTCCGACGAGCGGGCGCTCGAGCTCTCGGGCGTGGTGGTCCGGGCGGGGTTCCGGGGCCGCGGCGTCGGTCGGGAGCTCGTGGCCGAGGCCGCTCGGTTCGCCTCGGAGCGAGAGATCGACTGGGTGGAGCTCAAGACGTTCGCGCCGAACCGCGGGGCGATGGAGTTCTGGGAGGAGCTGGGCTTCGAGGCCCGGGTCATCCAGCTCACCGCCCCGACGCGGGCGGTTCTGGACAGCCTCGTCGAGCGCTGACGTTCGACTTCGGCCGTCCTGGGCGTCCTTCGGGAGGTTTCGGGTGCCTCGGGAACGAACCGGCGCCCTCCGCGGTTCGAATAGCTGAGGACCAGGTCGGGGGACGGGTCCTGAGCTGAACCGAGGAGAGAGCATGAGCGAATCGGCCTACCGCGGAGCCCGCGTCCGCGAGCTCCCTCGGGCGAACCGAACGTACTCGGGTGGTCGAGTGTGTGCGGCCGAGGGCTGCAGTACCAAGCTGTCCATCTACAACAAGTGGAACTTCTGTTGGCAGCACGAGCCGGTACACGAGTACATCTCGCGCGGCAAACGCCGTAGCCGCAAGGAGATGGAAGCCGCGTAACGGTTCCGAAGAAAGCAGAAGTGCGGCCGCACTCGCGTGCGTCCGGCCTAAGAAGAAGGTCTCGTCAAGCGCGTTCGCGCCATTCCCGAAAATTCGGGTAGGACCGCTCCCCCCCGGAACGGAGCGAGCGCTCATGTTGAACGACGAGGTCGACGCCCCCGAGATGCGGGAGGCGGAGTGCCCCTTCTGCGAGAACGCGGTGCTCGTATACGAGCGGCCGCCGCGATGCCCGTTCTGCGCATGCCCGCTCGACGAAGAGCGCATGCACCCTTACGTGTGGCCGGACGAGGAGCCCTCCCCCTCGGGGTAGTCCTCGCCGTGGGACGGGCCCTCGCTTTGCGAGGGCCCGTCCCGTTCTTCTGCCGATGAACCACGCGCCAACACCTTCGCGGCGATCGCCTGCGCTTCGTCCAAGCGATCCCGATCGACGAACAGCCGAACGCCCAGCTCCCAGATCTGGCTGAAGAAGCCGGGTGCCTTGTACCACCACGCGATCCCCGCGCGTTCCAGCTCCCCGGCGATCTCCTCGGCGTGCTCATGCGTGAACTGCCCGAGATGCACGGTGCGAACGTCGTCGAGGTTCACGGGACGATCTCCGCGGGCCGCCACCCCCGGACCGAGCTGACGAGTGCCACATCGATTGCGTTACGAAGCTCGTCGAGCGTCACGCGTTGCTCGGTCAGCGCCCCATCGCGCAGCAGCACGGCACGGTAGGCGCCGGGCAGGAGCCCCGCGTCGAGTGGTGGCGTGACCCATCTGTCGCCGAACAGGACGGCGACGTTGGCGATCGTGCTCTCGGTGATCTCCCCTCGTCTGTTGACGAGCAGGACGTCGTCGGCATCGGGTCGCTTCGCCCTCCGGCGTTCGTAGGGTTCCCGGAGCGTCGTCTTATGGAACAGAAAGGCGTCGTCTGGATCGACGGGCTCGTCATCGATCGCCAGTCTTACGCGTCGCTCTGGGTTCGGCTCGATCGGCCTTGCGGTGACGTCGACCGTGCCGTCACGTGCGAGCGTCAGTCGGATCCGGACCGGCTCGGCGGCGTCATCGACCGCATGCTTGCAAGCCGCCGCAGCGGACTCCGTATCGAACCGGAACCCAAAGTACTGGGCTGACGATCGAAGCCGCTCCAGGTGCTCGGACAGGTGACGGAACCCTTCGTCCGGCTCGAATCGGATGGCCTCGAGCAGCTCGAACGCAGGGCGGGCCGAGGACAGCACGAGGGCCTTCGTCAGGATCTCTGCGTACTCGGCTTCGGGCGAAGAGTCGTACGTGATCCCGCCGCCGACCCCATATTCGGACGTTCCCGACTGCGAGTCGACGACGACGGTTCGGATCCCCACACTGAAGTTCGCACGCGGTTCGCCGGACCCGCTCGGCGCGAGGTACCCGACCGCCCCGCAGTACACGCCCCTCGGTGAGTCTTCGAGGTCGCGGATGATGCGCATCGTCGAAACCTTCGGCGCTCCGGTCACGGAACCGCTCGGGAACAGCGCTCGGAACACGTCGACGAGCGCAGTTCCCGGTGCGAGATCGGCAGCAACAGTCGACGTGAGCTGCCATACCGTCTCGTAGCGCTCCGGCTCGAACATCCGAGACACCTCTATCGTGCCGGCGAGAGCGATGCGTCCGAGATCGTTCCGCAACAGATCGACGATCATCGCGTTCTCGGCGCGATCCTTCTCAGAGGCTACGAGCCCCGCGGCGACCTGCTCATCCTCATCGAGCCAGCGGCCGCGCGGCGCGGTTCCCTTCATCGGTCGGGTCGTCACGCGGGTGCCGTCCACGCGCAGGAACAGCTCCGGTGAAGCGGACAGAACTCGGTACCGGCCGATGTTCAGGTATGCCGCGTACCCACCTCGCTGAGCGAGCGCAAGGTCGCGGTACAGTCCGCGTTCGTCGCCGCGGATCTGCGCGCGCAGCCGGATCGTGTGGTTCACCTGATACGTCTCGCCGGCCGCGATGAGCTCGCGAATGCGTTCGATCGTTGGCTCGTATCGCACGAGGTCGACCGACGCGCGCCACGGCATGGCCTCGGGCAGCGTGGAACGCGCCGCCACCGGCTGCATCGGGGCAACGTCGATCTTGTCGTCGAACAGTGCGAACCATGCGAGTGGCAGGTCGCCGAAGACATCTCCCACTCTTCGCTCGCGCACCACGAGAGCGCCGTCGAGTCCCGGGGCGGCTTCATACGCGACGAACCCGGCCGCCCAGAGCCCTCGCGACGCGGCGGCGTCCGCCGCAGCGATGATCGGCCCGACCTCGTCGGCGCGTCGGGCCTCGAGGACGCCCACCGGATCCGCGAACTCGAACGAGCGCTCCTGGCCCGGCGTGAGGTCGTCGAACCGGGCCCGGATCATCCCGACGCCTTCAGCACATGTTGGAACCGGAAGTTCGCACGACGTTCGCTTCGCTCACTGTGCTACCCCCCCGGAACCCCGGCGGCTGTTGATCGCCTCGATCAGCTTGGGAACGACGGTCAGCGCGTCGCCGACGATCCCCACGTCGGCCAGGCGGAAGATCGGCGCGTCGCCGTCCCGGTTGATCGCGATGATCCGCTTCGACGCCTTCATCCCCACGACGTGCTGCGTCGCACCACTGATGCCGACGGCGATGTACACCTCGGGGCGAACCGCCTTGCCCGTCTGGCCGATCTGGTAGCTGTACGGAACCCAGCCGGCGTCGACGACTGCGCGGCTCGCCCCGACGGCGGCGTCTCCGATCGCCTCGGCAAGCTCTTCCAGCAGCCTGAAATTCGACGGGTCCTGCAGGCCGCGGCCGCCGGCGATGACGACCTTCGCGTCCTCGAGCTTCGGACCGGCCGCTCGTTCCTCGTGGCGTTCGACCCTCTTCGCCGATCGCAGGTCGTCGGGGATCTGGACGTCGACCGACACGACGTTCGCGCTTCCGCCGACGCGTTCGGCGACGAACGACTTGGGGCGAACGAGCACCAGCCTCGGCGTGGCACCTTCGAGCGCGACGTCGACGATTCGGCTCCCCCCGAAGATCTGCGTCTGCGCGGCGTCGTTGCCCGGCACGTCGGTGGCATTGCTCATCAGCGTGGTGCCAAGCCGCGCCTGCAGACGACCCGCGACGTCACGTGCGTCGTAGCTCGTCGAGAAAAAGATGACGTCGGGGGAGTGCTCGCGCGCGAGCGCCTCGAGCGCGAAGGCTTGCGGCCGCCCGAGGCCATCCTCGTAGGCCTCGTCGTCGGTGGCGTAGACGGTTGCGGCCCCGTGCTCGCCGAGCTCGTTCGCCGACGCCGTGGCGCCGGGACCGAGCGACACAGCGGCGACGTCGCCGCCGAGCGCGCGGGCCTTGGCGAGGAGCTCGAGCGCCGACGGTTTGGGCCCGTCGTTCGAGACCTCGGCGTAGACCCACACCGCCACGTCAGATCACCTTCGCGTCGGCCAGGAGGTCCGCGACCTTTGTGTATGCGTCGTCGCCGGCCTGCAGGATCTCGCCGGGACCCTTCTCGGGAGCCGGAGTTGCGGCCGTGACGCGTTGCGATGGTTTCAGGACATCGGCGGCAAGGCCCAGGTCTCCGATCGAGACCTGCTCGACGGGTTTCTGCTTCGCCGACATGATCCCCTTCAGCGTCGGGTAGCGAGGTTCGGCGGCGCTTCCGGTCACCGTGGCGAGCGCCGGCAGTGGGCACTCGACCACGTCGAATCCGCCTTCCGTCTGCCGCTCGACGCGAAGCGTCCCGTCGCTCACCTCGACCGTGCGCGCGAACGTCGCGCTGGGGATGCCGAGGAGCTCGGCCACGGTCATCGGGAGCGTGCCGGTATAGCCATCGGTCGACTCGACTCCGGCGAGGACCAGATCGAAGGGGTTCCGCCGGACAACGGCCTCCAGAACCTTGGCCGTCACGAGCGCGTCGGCGCCGCGGAGCGACGGGTCGGAGACCAGGATCCCCTGATGCGCGCCCATCGAAAGCCCCTTGCGGATCGCGGACATCGCGACCTCGGGTCCCATCGAGACGAGCGTGACCTCGCCGCCCTGCGCCCCGACGAGCTGGAGAGCCGCTTCGACGGCGTACTCGTCGCCCGGATCGAGCGCGCCGTCGACGCCCTCCCGGACGAGAAGGAAGTCGTCGCCGAGCGTCGGCGTGCCGAGCGGCTCGGGGACGTACTTGACCAACACGACGATCTGCATCCGCTCGGCGAGGATACCCGCGCTCTCCGTCTACCAGTCTTGCCAAGGCGTGCGGCGCAGGGCGTCGTAGCATCGATGCATGCCTTCCAAGGGATCGGTGCTCGTCGCCATGTCCGGCGGTGTTGATTCGTCGGTTGCGGCGTGCCTGCTGCGCGAGCAGGGCTATGAGGTGCTCGGCTCGCACATGGAGCTGATCCACTCCTCCGATGGTGTCGACCACGGCTGTTGCGGTCCGGCGGCGCGTGCAGACGCCGCCGAGGTGGCGCGGATCGGCGGATTCGCGTTCGAGATCGTGGACATGAGCGGGACGTTCGCGGAAACGGTCCTGACCGACTTCTTCTCCGAGCACGAGGCCGGGCGGACGCCGAACCCGTGCACGCGCTGCAACGAGCACATCAAGTTCGGCGCGTTCCTCCGTCGCGCGAACGAGCTCGGCATCGACCACGTCGCAACGGGTCACTACGTGCGGGCCGAATGCGACGAGAGCGGCACGTGGCACCTGCGCAAGGGTCACGACGTGGCGAAGGATCAGTCATACATGCTTCACACGCTCGGCCAGGGCGAGCTCTCGCGCTCGCTGTTCCCCGTGGGGAGCATGCCGAAGGCGGAGACGCGAGGCCTCGCGGCGCAGTTCGGGCTGCCTGTCGCCACCAAGCCCGATTCGCAAGAGGTGTGCTTCGTGCCGGGTGCCGACCATGCGGCGTTCCTCGAGACGCATATGCCGTCACTGGTTCGGAGCGGGGACATCGTCGACGCCGACGGCCGGGTCCTCGGCGAACACGACGGCTCGTTCCGGTTCACGGTGGGTCAGCGGCGCGGACTCGGCGTCTCGACAGGCGAGCGGACGTACGTCGTCGACGTGGACGCCTCCTCCAACCGTATCCTCGTCGGGACGGGCGACCTTCTCGGGCGGCGGGCGCTCATCGCCGACCGCGTGTCGTGGGTGGCCGGACGACCGCCGGCAGACGAGCCGTTCGAGGCCGAGGTTCGGCTGCGCTACCGCGGCGACGACGTCCCGGCGGTCATCGAGTCGACGGCCGGCGAGATGCGCGTGGAGTTCCGAACGCAGCAGCGCGGCGTCGCGCCCGGCCAGAGCGTCGTCGTGTACGACGGCGACGAACTCCTCGGCGGCGGCAGGATCGTTCGTTCGATCCGCTGACTCTCGAGCGGGGCGCGTCCTCACGTCGCCCCGACGCAACAGAAACGCGTCCCTGCCTGCGGATATCATCCGCCCGTCACAACGCGGAAGGCATGCACGCATGAGACTCCTCCGGCGCAAGCCCCGCACCTTCGAGATCCAGGTGCAGGACATGACCCTGCACATCCAGGCGGGAAAGGACATCAACGAGGAGTCGCGCGCCGCGGCGCTTTCGTTCTGGGAGCAGCTACACGCCTATACGCTGCGGAATCCCCAGGTCGGGAACAGCAAGCGGCCGATCGCGGTGCCCGAGGATGCGCCTCAGATCGTGCGCGAGATCGTCGCGGCGGCCCGCCTCGCCGGCGTCGGTCCCATGTACTCCTTCCAAGGCGCGGTCACCGACCACGTAGGCCGGTTCCTGGCGAAAGAGGTCGACGAGGTCACGGTCAACTGCGGCGGCGACTACTTCATCCTCGGACGGCGCCGGCAAAAGCTGACCGTGCTTCGCCGGTCGAACGACTCAACCGTTGCCATCGTCGTCCCGCCGAGCAAGCAGGGCGTCGGCATCTCGATGACGATGGGCCACGGGCATACGCCCGTCGACGGTCTCGCCGTGTTGGCGGACTCCTGCATGCTCGCGGACGCCGCGGCTGCCGGCGTCCAGGCCATCCTGCCGAAGCAGAACGGCCTCGCGGGAGCGCTCACCTACCTCAAGAAGGTACGCGGCGTCCTCGGCGGCGTTGTCGTGGTGGGCGATCGCATCGGCCTCGCCGGGCCCGTGGAGCTCGCAGCGTGAGCGCCACGCAAAGGCAGGCCTCCAAGACGGAGCGCGAGCTCGCCGACGCGCAGTTGCGCGTCGAAGAGCTCCGCGACCAGCTCAACTACCACTCGTACCGGTACTACGTGCTGGATGACCCTGAGGTCTCCGACGCCGAGTACGACGAGCTCACGCGCGAGCTCGCTTCGCTGGAAGAGCGGTTTCCCGAGCTCGTAACGCCCGACAGCCCGACGCAACGCGTGGGGATCTCGCCCGCCGATCTGTTCGCGCCGGTCGAGCACCGCGCGCGGATGCTCTCGCTCGACAACGCGTTCTCGCACGGCGAGCTCGAGGCGTGGGCGGCACGGGTCGAGCGCGCGGTGGGGACCGGTGCTCGGTACTCGTGCGAGGCGAAGATCGACGGCATCGCCGTCGCCCTGACGTACGAGAAGGGTCTGCTCACCAAGGGCGCGACGCGCGGCGACGGCCGCATCGGCGAGGACATCACCGCGAACGTGCGCACCGTTCGTAGCGTTCCGCAGCGACTACGGGTGAAGGACCCGCCCGAGTACCTCGAGGTGCGCGGCGAGATCTATCTGTCGGTCAAGGGGTTCGAACGGCTGAACGAACAGCTGCTCGACGCGGAACAACGTCCGTTCGCGAACCCTCGGAACGCGGCGGCGGGCTCGCTTCGACAGAAGGACCCCAAGGTGTCGGCGAGCCGTCCACTTGCATTGTGGGTGCACTCGTTCGGGTTCGCCGCGGGGATCAGGTTCGACTCGCATTCTGGTTTTCTCACGTGGTGCCGTGACGCGGCGCTCCCCGTCGCGCCGACCAGCGAGGTCGTCGACGACCTCGACGGCGTGATCACGTACCTCGATCACTGGGAGAAGAATCGCCACAGCGTCGATTGGGAGATCGACGGCGTCGTGGTGAAGGTGGACCAGATCCCGTTGCAGGAGGAGCTCGGCGCCACGAGCCACGCTCCGCGGTGGGCGATCGCCTACAAGTTCCCTCCAGAGGAGCGCACGACCGTGCTCCGCAGCATCGAGGTGCACACCGGCCGTACGGGGATCGTCACCCCGTTCGCCAACCTCGAGCCCGTGCACGTCAGCGGCGTCACGATCACGACGGCGACACTCCACAACGAGGACGAGGTCGCTCGCAAGGACGTCCGCGTGGGCGACCACGTCATCGTTCGACGAGCCGGCGACGTCATCCCCGAGGTCGTCGGCCCGGTGCTGTCGAAGCGGAGGCGCGGCGCTCGGAGGTGGAAGTTC
>DASUQY010000067.1:0-8955 GCA_036280315.1 Actinomycetota bacterium | reverse complement strand
CACCACGTCCTGATGGCGTGCGATGCGATGACCGGACAAGACGCAGTCGTGCAGGCGCGGGCCTTCATGCGCGAGGTCGACACGACCGGATTCGTCCTGACGAAGCTCGACGGCGACGCCCGGGGCGGCGCCGCGCTGTCGATCACGGCCGTGACCGGGCGACCGGTGTTCTTCGCTGGAACGGGGGAACGTCCCGCGGACCTCGAGCCGTTCCATCCGGACCGGATGGCATCGCGCATCATGGGCATGGGCGACGTGCTGTCGCTGATCGACAAGGCGCAGGAGAACCTCGACGCCGAGCGTGCGGCCGACGCGGCGAAGAAGATGATGGACGCGTCGTTCACGCTCGAAGACTTCCTCGAGCAGATGGAACAGGTGCGCAAGCTCGGACCGCTCCAGGATCTGCTGGCGATGCTCCCCGGCGTTCCGGGCGGCAAGAACGCGCTGAAAGACCTCCAGGTCGACGACGGTCACATGGCGCGCGCCGAGGCGATCATCAGGTCCATGACCAGGGAGGAGCGACGCGATCCCGCTATGATCGGCGGGCCCCGGCGCCTCCGGATCGCTCGAGGGTCGGGGACTACGACCGCTGAGGTGAACGCCCTGCTCAAGGAGTTCGAGCAGGCGCGCAAGATGATGAAGTCGATGCTGGGCGGCAAGCGGATGCCCCGGATCCCGGGCATGCCGAACCTCCCCGGCCTGGGATAGGAGAAGGCATGGCGGTACGGATCAGGCTGCGGCGGATGGGGAAGACCAAGCGGCCCTTCTACCGCGTCGTCGTCGCGGACCAGCGAAGTCCTCGCGACGGCCGGTTCATCGAGAACATCGGCAGGTATCACCCGCTCGACGATCCCTCGGTCATCGAGATCGACGAGGAACGGGCCCTTCACTGGCTCCGCGTCGGAGCACAGCCGTCGAACACGGTCAAGGTGCTCATGACGAAGACGGGTATCTGGGAGAAGTTCGCCGGGTCGAAGGGCGAGGGCGCCACTGAGAAGGGGACGAAGGCGGCCGCGAAGGCGAGCTGACCCTGTGGCAGAAGCCCCTTCGGACGGTCTCAGGGATCTTCTCGAGTACCTTGCGCGCGAGATCGTCGACGAGCCGGACTCCGTCGAAGTAACGGAGACCGCCGACGATCGTGGTGTTCTCCTCACGCTCCGCGTGGCCCAGGACGACATGGGGAAGGTCATCGGCCGGGGCGGCCGAACCGCTCGTGCGCTGCGAACCGTGGTGAAGGCCGCGGGTCTCCGGGCCGGCGTTCGGCACACGCACGTCGAGATCGCGGACTAGGCACTCATGGACGAGCCGACCGTCGCGGTCGGCCGGGTCTCTCGCGCCCACGGGGTCCAGGGCGAGGTATCGGTTCTCGTGCTGTCGGAGGTCGAAGGTCGTTTCGCTCCTGGCGCGACGCTGTGGCTCGAAGACGGCCGGACCCTGACCGTCGAGTCGTCGAAGCCACATCGCGGCGGGCTGCTCGTTCGGTTCCGCGAGGTTCGAGACCGAGAGCAGGCGGAGGGACTCCAGCGGGCGCTCCTCGTCGTTCCCGAATCGTCGTCTCCCTCTCTTCCCGAAGGATCGTGGTGGGATCACCAGATCGAGGGATGCGCCGTCGAGACGGACCGAGGTCGCCCGCTCGGCACGGTTCGCGAGGTGATCCACACCGCCGCGAACGATGTCTGGTCGGTGGTCGACGGCGGAGGTCGTGAAACGCTTGTGCCCGTACTGATCGACGTGCTCGTCTCCGTCGACGTCGGGGCCAAGCGCATCGTCGTCCGTGAGATCGCCGGACTCACCGTGGAATGATGCGTTCGTGCGCGTCGACGTCCTGACGATCTTCCCGTCGATCTTCGAAAGCCCGCTTCGCGAGAGCTTGCTCGGCAAAGCGATCGAGGGCGGCACGCTCGACGTTCGGGTGCACGACGTCCGTGATCACACGACGGACCGGCATCGGCAGGTGGACGACGAGTCGTACGGCGGAGGCCCGGGAATGGTGATGAAACCGGAGCCGGTCTTCCGCGCGGTCGAGTCACTCGGCAATGAACCGAAGCGCCTGCTGGTGATGTCGCCAGCCGGTCGGCGTCTCGATCAGGAGCTCGTCCGCGAGCTGTCGAATGAACCGTGGCTGGTCCTGATCGCCGGACGGTACGAGGGGATCGACGAGCGCGTCGTGGAGGGTCTCGGCGCCGAGGAGGTCTCGATCGGCGACTACGTGCTCTCAGGCGGAGAGCTCCCGGTGCTCGTCGTGCTGGAGGCAGTGACCCGGCTCGTTCCCGGCGTCATCGGACGGGAGGAGTCGCACGAGCGCGACTCGTTCGGTACGGACGGCCTTCTCGACCATCCGCATTACACGCGGCCGGCGGAGTTCAGAGGGATGCGCGTACCCGAGGTTCTGCTGTCGGGGGACCACGCCGCGGTCGAGCGGTGGCGACGCGAGGCTGCGGTCGAGAAGACCCGTCGCAACCGCCCCGACCTGCTCGAACGCTGAACGAACGGCTTCCCCGGGACCCTCGGGCGTGCCTGTTACGATGAGACTCCCGCCATGAACAAGACCGATCTCGTTGACCGAGCCTATCTCCGCACGGACCAGCCCGAATTCCGTCCGGGTGACACCGTCAAGGTGCACGTTCGCGTCGTGGAGGCTGGTCGGGAGCGGATCCAGGTCTTCCAAGGCGTCGTTATCCGTCGCCAGGGCTCCGGACTGCACGAGACATTCACTGTTCGCAAGATCTCGTTCGGCGTGGGCGTTGAGCGGACGTTCCCGCTCCACTCACCGTCGATCGGCAAGCTGGAAGTGGTCTCCCGCGGTCGCGTTCGTCGCGCAAAGCTGTATTACCTGCGTGAGCGTCGGGGGAAGAAGGCGCGGATCCGCGAGCGCCGGCTCGGCGACGAGGAGCTGGCAGCGATCGCGTCGGCCGAGGCGCGTCGCGCCGCCGTGGCGGACAACGGTTCCGCAGAGCCCGATTCGGTCGAGGTCTCTGGGGATGCGGCCGATGAGGCCACCGTCGAGGCCACCGTCGAGGCAGGGAACGTTGCCGATGGTGAGGCGGAGCTCGAGCCCTCGGCTGCATCAGCCGGAGGCGGCGAGAGCGGCGAGAGCGCGGAGCAGGGCTAGAAGGTGACGGACCGGCCGATCGGCCCGGCCGGGCCGGCCGGAGGGACGAAGACCCGCGAGGTGCCGGACAAGACGCCGGACGAGCGCCCGACCGGTGGCAAGGCCGTTCTTTCGTTCCTCCGAGAGCTCCCCGTCCTCATCGTTCTTGCCTTCGCGCTGGCGATCCTGCTCAAGACCCTCGTCGTCCAGGCGTTCTTCATCCCGTCCGGCTCGATGGAGCCGGTCCTCAAACCGGGCGATCGAGTCCTGGTCAACAAGGTCCTATACGAGCCGGAACGCGGGCACGTCATCGTGTTCTCCGATCCGCAGGACGGGCGAGGTCCCGACCGCGGCGTGATCGGCGGGTTCCTGCACTGGCTGTCCGAGGGCATCGGGATCGCCCGGCCCGAGCACGAGGACTTCATCAAGCGGGTGATCGGGCTTCCGGGCGAGTCGCTGGAGATCCGAAACACCATCGTGTATATCGACGGTCGTCCTCTCCAGGAGCCGTACCTCACGCGGGAGGCGCGGGTGTCGATGAGCGACTTCGGCCCCGTTCAGATCCCTCGCGACTCGCTGTTCGTGATGGGCGACAACCGGGGACACTCGAACGACTCTCGTGGGAGCCTCGGTTTCATCCCCGTCGACAAGGTGATCGGGCGTGCGTTCGTGGTGATCTGGCCGCCCTCGAGGGCGGGAGGGGTGCATTAGCGGGGGGTAGCGCGGTGAGCGAAGCAAACGTTGCGCGGACGCCCGGCCCTGGTGCGATCGATCTCGCGCGATACGAGCGCGGTCTTCGGGAGCAAGGGTTCAGTCTGATCGCCGGCGTGGACGAGGCGGGCCGCGGTGCGCTGGCCGGACCGCTCTTCGCGGCGGCCGTGATCCTTCCGGATGGGTTCGACCTCGAAGGAGTGAACGATTCGAAGCTCCTCACCGCAGCCCAGCGCGAAGATGCGTACGAACGGATCGTTCGAGATGCGATCGCGTGGTCGGTGTGCAAGTGCATGCCGCAGCGGATCGATCACCGCGGCCTCCAGCGCACGAACGTGTGGCTCCTGCGTCGGTGTGTCACGAGGCTGAGCGTTCAACCCGATTACGTGTTGACCGACGGGTTCCCGGTTCGACGGCTTCCCGTCCCGAACCTGTCGATCAAGAAGGGCGACGCGGTGACCGCATCGGTCGCCGCGGCCTCGATCGTGGCGAAGGTGTCGCGCGATCAGATGATGGATCGGTACCACCGGCGGTTCCCGGCCTATGGGTTCGACCACAACCGGGGCTACGGGACGAAGGGCCATCGCGACGCGTTGTTCCGCTACGGCCCTTCGCCGATACACCGGCATTCGTTCAAGGGACTCCGTACCGGCTACTACCCGGGGTCGCTCGACGAAGCGCTCGGACGAGCCGATGGCATGGAGCCCGAACGAGCCAACGGCGATATCACCGTCGAGGACCTGAACGCGGAGATCGTCGTCATCGAGGAGGCGGGCCCGTGAACGAAGAAGACGACATCGAGCGGTTCGAGGAGCAACGCGAGCTCGAGCTGTACCGCGAATACCGCGACGTCGTCCCGATGTTCCGCTACGTCATCGAGACGGAGCGCCGCTTCTACCTCGCCAACCAGGTGGACGTTCAAACGCGCGACGGCGGATGGGTGGAGGTGAACCTCGGCGACGCGTGGGTGTGGGACATGTTCCGGCCAGCGCGGTTCGTTACGAGCGTCCGGGTGATGACGCGCCGCGACGTGAACGTGGAAGAACTTCGTCACGACGACGATCCGACGATCGCCCCGTAGCTCGGGGGTTCGCTCCTTCGTTCCTCCCCTCGGCGCCGACGGCACGGATGTCGGTATCGGGGGATAGCGTCCGGACGTGCCCGCGACGGATCGCCGACTGTCTCGCGCGCGCGATGGCGAGGAGGCCACGGCGCGGGCGTATGAGCGCCGCGGGTACAGGAGGATCGCCCGCAACTGGCGGTGCGCGATCGGCGAGCTCGACCTCGTGGTGCAAAGGGGAGGCACGCTTGTCTTCTGCGAGGTGAAGACACGGACCGGCACGGCCTTCGGCGGCGGGTATGAGGCCGTCACGTGGTCCAAGCGACGGAAGCTCCGCCAGCTCGCGGACGCGTTCATGCAGTCGTACCGGTCACACGCGGTGCTGACGCGGTTCGACGTGGCCAGCGTGTGGCTCGGGCCGCGCGGACCCGACGTCGAGATCTTCGAAGACGCCTTCTGACGTAGCTCACGTGTCGGTGGCGGACGCTAGGGTCGCGCGACCGTGTACGGGCGCGTCATGGGGGTCGCCGTCTTCGGCGTTCGCGGGCGCCCGGTCGTCGTCGAGGCGCACGTCGGTCGCGGTCTCCCGTCGCTCACGCTGACTGGACTGCCCGGCGCGGCGGTTCAGGACGCGCGAGATCGCATCCGTCCAGCGGTCGAGAGCGCAAAACTCGAGTGGCCGCTCCGCCGCGTCGTGGTGAACCTGTCGCCGGGCAACATCCGGAAGGACGGCCCCGGGCTCGACCTAGCGGTCGCCATGAGCGTGCTCGTGGCGACGGGGCAGGCGCAGGCCGACGGCGTGCAACGGTGGGGGTTCGCCGGCGAGCTCTCGCTCAAGGGGACGCTCGTGTCGACACCGGGCGTGCTTTCCGTGTCGATCGCCGCCGCGGCCTACGGGCTGCGTGGCGTCGTGGTTCCCGAGATGAACGCGGCCGAGGCGGCGCTCGTCGATGGCATCGAGGTCGTCGGCGCTCCATCGCTCGCCGAAGTGGTGGGGTTCTTCCGCGGGACGTGGCGGCCGCCGCCGCCGGCGCGCACCGTGCGCCGGGGAGACGGCCGCCACGCCGTCGACCTCTCCGAGATCCGCGGCCAGGCGCAGGCGCGGCGTGCACTGGAGGTCGCCGCGGCGGGCGGACACAACGTGCTGTTCGTCGGCGCGCCGGGTGCAGGCAAGACGATGCTTGCGCGCCGGTTGGCAACGATCTTGCCGGCGATGTCGGGCCCGGAGGCGCTGGAGGTTACGCAGCTGCACTCGGTCGCCGGGCTCCTCGAAGGGGACGGGCTCGTCCGCGACCGGCCGTTTCGCTCACCGCATCACTCGGCGTCTCCCGGAGCGCTTCTCGGCGGGGGCGCGTCGTACCTGCGACCGGGCGAGGTGTCGCTCGCGCACAACGGCGTGCTGTTCCTCGACGAGCTCACTGAGTTCCGCCGTGACGCTCTCGAAGGACTTCGGCAACCGCTCGAGGACGGCCGTGTCGTCGTGACGCGGGTGATCGGTTCCGTCGAGTTCCCCGCTCGGTTCACGCTCGTCGCGGCGGCGAACCCGTGCCCGTGCGGCTACGACGGGGATGTCTCGCGCCGGTGCACGTGCCGCATCGACCGCGTCGAGATCTATCGGTCCAAGCTGTCGGGACCGCTGCTCGATCGGATCGACATCCGACTGACGATCCCCAGGCTCACCAGGCAAGAGCTGTTCGGGCAGTCGGCCGGCGAGCCCTCGGTGGCCGTCCGCGGACGCGTCGAGGAGGCGCGCGATCGCCAGCGCACCCGCTACGCGACGCTCGGTTTCCACTGCAACGCGCAGTTGCCGGGTCCCGTCGCGCGGCGACACATGAGATTGGCGCCGGCGGCCGAAGAGCTCCTGGCCAACGCGGTCGAGACGCATTCGCTGAGCGGACGCGGCTTCGATCGCGCGCTGAAGGTCGCGCGGACGATCGCGGATCTCGCCGGGGCAGAACGCGTGAACGCCGACCACGTTGTCGAGGCGCTCGCGTACCGAACGGCGATCTCCGCCGAAGGCATGGTCCGTGCGGGCTGAGGCGGTTCCGGAATGCGCGTGGCCGGCCGAATTCGCCTCGACGGCGGAGGACCGCCGCGCCGTCCTCGTTCTCTCGTCGCTGCGCGGCATCACCCCGCGCAAGCTCATCGACGTCGCGTTGGAGCGTCGGACGGCTTCGGCGACGCTCGCATGGATCCGCGAGGGGAGAGCCGGGAGCGACAACGACGTCGCGCTGGCGAACGAGCTCGACGAGCACAAGATCGGGCGCGCCCTCGTGGCTTGTGGAGCGCGGGTCGTGCACTGGGGCTCGCCCGAGTACCCGAGTCAACTCACCACGATCCACGACCCGCCGGCGGCGATCTTCGTGATCGGCCGCTCTCTGCCCGACGTGGTCCACGCGGTGGCCGTCGTCGGGGCTCGGTCGTGCTCGGAGCTCGGCCGCGACATCGCGCGCGACGTGGGTCGTGCGCTGTCGCTCGCCGGCGTCGACGTCGTGAGCGGTGCCGCTCGTGGCATCGACTTTGCCGCGCACGAAGGAGCGCTCGCGGCCGGCGGCCGAACGGTCGCCGTGATGGGCTCCGGCATCGGTTCGGTCTACCCGGCGGGCAGCAGGCGTCTCGTCGAGCAGATCGCGTCATCCGGCACGATCATCAGCGAGTACCCGCCGGGACGGCCGCCCAGCCAGTACAGCTTCCCGGCGCGCAACCGCATCGTGGCCGGGCTCGCGCGCGCCACGGTCGTCGTCGAGGGCGCGCGCGGAAGTGGCTCGCTCATCTCGGCCGAGCACGCGATGGAGTTCGGCCGCGACGTGTTCGCCGTGCCGGGCGCCGTGACGAACGCGCTCGCAGAAGTTCCGCTCCAACTGATCCGCGACGGCGCGACGATGATCCGCAGCGCCGAGGACCTCCTGAACGACCTAGGGCTCCAGCTCGTCGCCGGCGAGGTCGCAGATCGTGTCAAGCTCTCGGACGCCGAGCGCAACGTGCTCGCTCATCTCGGGACCCCGATGCTGCCCGACCGTCTCGGGCCACTCGTCGGCTCGACCGTCCCGGAGGTGGTGGCCGTGCTGATGCGCTTGGAGTTGCGAGGGTTCGTCAGGAACGTCGGCGGCCGCTACGAGACGACCCTCACGGGAGGCGCACCGCAGCGTTCCGCAGCTGGCGTCGACGAGCACTGAGGCGCCGGGCCCTACGCGGAACGCGTGAGCAACCGGAGCGCTCTCGGTACGCCGCCTCGCGCGACGAGCCGAACCGGAACCCCGGCGCGATCCAGCACGCTTGCCGCCATGGCCGAGCGGTACCCGCTCGCACACACGACGGTGTTGACCGCATGGCGGTCGAACGCGTCGAGTCGATCGGGAACGTCGCCCACGAACACATGCCGCGACCCCTCGAGGTGTCCCGCTTCCCACTCGGAGCGTTGGCGCACGTCGATCACATCGCCCGCCTCGCCGCGCCCGATGTCCTGGACGAGATCCTGTGCGGACATCGTCGGATACGAGCGGACGTCGCGTCCTGACGCCCGCCATGCGTCGATGCCGTCTTCGAGATACCCGGTCACGCGGTCGTAACCGATCCGGAACAGCTGCGTCGCCGCGTCGACGAGTGCGCGGCGGTCCGGCACGAGCAGCACCACCTCGTCGCCGAACGGCACGAGCCAGCCAACGTAGCTCGCGAACGACTCCGCGATCGGAACGTTCAATGATCCGGGCGCGTGCACGTCGGCGTACGCGGCACCCTCGCGCGCATCCACCAGCGAGGCCCCGCGCCGCATGGCGCCGACGATCTCATCGGCGGAACGCGGCGGCGGGATCGGAACGTCGCCGAACACCGGCGCGCCGTTTCTGTTGATCGGCGCGAGGTACGCGTAGTAGTCCGGGTACGCCGCGAGGCCGTCGAGCTGTTGGGCCACGAACAGCGCCTCGTCGACCACGGTGAGTGCCGGGTTGCCGACGCGCTCCGCTCCGATCGACGACGTCCGCTGCTTCCCCGGCGGCGTCGAGGCGCAGAAGCTCCCGGCGCCGTGGGTCGGCAGCAGCGCCACGTCGTCGGGAAGGTCGGCGAGGCGCCGCATCGTTCGAAACTGCTGCTTGGT
>DASUQY010000066.1:0-2931 GCA_036280315.1 Actinomycetota bacterium | reverse complement strand
GACGGCACGTGGGCGTCGCACCTGCTGGCGCTGGAGCACGCGACTGCCGATTGCCTGTTCGTCGCGGCGGGGCGGGCGCTGCCGCTGCTCCGCGCGGTGAAGGACGAGGACGAGATCGCCAGGTTGCGTTCGGCCGCGCAGGGCGCCGACGCGACGTTCGCTCGGATCGTGTCACTGCCGTTCGCGGGTAGGCGCGAGGTCGACGTGGCCGCCGACCTCGACCGGCTGCTCCGTGAGCATGGTCACGACCGGGTCGAGTTCACGATCGTCGCAGGCGGACCGAACGGCGCTTCGCCGCACCACGGAGCGGGTGAGCGCGTGGTCCTGCCCGGCGACACGGTGGTGCTCGACTTCGGCGGCGTCGCGAACGGCTACTGCTCCGACATCACGAGGACGGTGTTCGTCGGCGAGCCCGGCGAGGAGGAGCTACGCGTCTACGAGGTCGTCGCTTCGGCGCAGCAGGCAGCGTTCGAGGCGGTTCGGCCGGGCGTCCTGTGCCAGGACGTCGACCGGGCGGCGCGAGCGGTCATCACCAACGCCGGCTACGGCGAACGCTTCATCCACCGAACGGGGCACGGCATCGGGCTCGAGATCCACGAGCCGCCGTACATCGTCGAGGGGAACGAGACACCACTGGAGCCGGGTATGACGTTCTCGGACGAACCGGGCATCTATCTCGCCGGTCGGTTCGGCGTTCGCATCGAGGACCAGGTCGTCGTTACACGGGACGGCGCCGAGCGGCTGAACCAGGCGAGCAGGGAACCGATGGTCGTCGGCTAGGTACGCGGACGGACCTCCGTCCCCGCTGCTGTGTCCATCACCTCGAGACCCATGCCCTGGAGCCTGTCGCGGATCTCGTCGCTCTTGGCGTAGTCCTTGGAGGCTCGAGCCTCGTCGCGCTCGGCGACGAGCGCGCGCATCTCGTCGGTCGGCTCCCATCGTTCGCGCGCCTCACGCAACAGGTCCAGTCCCAGAACGTCGTCCCACGTCGAGAGCAGGGCGACCTTCTCGCCGCCCGGTAGCTTCGACGCTACGGTCTCGTTCAGCACGACGAGCGCGCGCGGCATGTCGAGGTCGTCCGCGACCGCCTCGCGGAACCGTTCATCGAGCTCGCGCGCCGGTTCCGATAGCTCCGCCGCCGCGTCACCCCATGATGCGACCCGGCGGCGCAGGTCGGCCAGCCGACGATTCTGGCCCTCGAGCGCCTCCCAGCTGAAGTCCATCTCGCTGCGGTATCGGGTTCCCAAGCACAGCATCCGATACGCGAGCGGGTCGATCCCCTGTTCGACGAGATCGGTGACGCGATAGACGTTCTTCGCCGACTTCGCCATCTTCGCCCCGCTCATCTGGAGGAATCCGCCGTGCGCCCAGATCGAGACAACCTGGTGACCGACGGCACCCTCGGACTGGGCGATCTCGTCCTCGTGGTGCGGGAACTTGTTGTCGTTTCCTCCCGTGTGGATGTCGAACCGCTCGCCCAGATGCTTCATCGACATCGCCGAGCACTCGATGTGCCACCCGGGGAACCCGTCACCCCACGGGCTCGGCCATTTCAGCGCGCGGTTCGACCCGGCCTTCTTCCACAGCGCGAAGTCCTCGGGATGCCGCTTCGCGGGATCGACGGCCACCTCCTGCCGGTGACCCGCTCGAAGCTGAGCCAGCGTGTTCCCCGACAGCTTTCCGTAGCCCGGGAAGGTCGTGACGTCGTAGTACACCGTGCCTTCGACCTCGTACGCGTGTCCTTTGTCGATGAGGATCTTGATGAGATCGATCATCTCGTCGATGTGCTGCGTCGCGCGTGGGTACAAGTCGGCGCGCTCGATCCCGACCAGGTCCGAATCCTCGAGGAACGCGTTCGTGTACTTCTCGGCGATCTCGGCTGCCGACAGGCCCTCATCGGCCTCGGCGAGCTCCATCTTGTCGCGACCCGTGTCGGAGACCTCGTCGGTCATGTGCCCCACATCGGTGATGTTCATGATCCACTGCACGTTCTTGCCCTCGAACCGCAAAGCGCGGCGGATCAGGTCGCCGAGCAAGAACGACCGCATGTTGCCGATGTGGATGTATCGGTAGACGGTCGGACCGCAGGAGTAGATCTTCACGGTCTCCCCGTCCACGGGGGAGACCTCGATCAGCTCACGCGAGAGCGAATCGAACAGGCGCACGGTCATCCAGCATAGCGACGGTCACACCGTCGACGGGAACGGCTCAGCCAGTCGCTACGATGGCGGGGGAGGAGGCGTCGGCGACCGCTGGCCGTTTCCGCCCTGACCGTCTCCCTGCGCGCTCCCTGGCACCGCGACGCCGCCGTTTCCGGCTACCCCGACCGGAGCGCCGACCGGGATCTCCATCGGCTCTCGCTCTCCGAGCTCGGCCATCAGCGCCTCGATCTCGTCGCCGATCAGTTCCTCCCGCTCGAGAAGCGCGGCCCGAATGCCGTCGACGACGTGTCGCTTCTTGAGGAGAAGGTTCCGGACCCGGTCCTTGCAGTCGTTCAGCAGAGCGTCGATCTCTTCCAGTCGCGCCTTGTCAGAGAGGACACGCCCGATGGGATCGACGTCACCGAACGGACTGGGTCCGGCAGCGGCGACCGACGAGAGGGTCCGACCCATGCCGAATAGCCCGACGTACGCCGCGGCGGTACGAGTGGCGTTGACGAGGTCGGACGACGGGCCGGACGTGGACTGGCCGTACCAGATCTCCTCGGCCACCAGCCCGGCGAGCGATACCTGAATCCGCGCGATCATCTGCTTCTGGGTTCGCAGGAACATCTCCTCGATCTGCTGCGTGGAGACCAGTCCGAGCGCCGATTCGCGCTTCTGGATCGAGATGACCTGGATCTGCAACTCGCCGCGTTCGAGCGAGTACGACGCGACCGCGTGGGCGGCCTCGTGCGTGGCAACCATGTCCTTCTCGCGCTGCATGTATTTG
>DASUQY010000065.1:0-2585 GCA_036280315.1 Actinomycetota bacterium | reverse complement strand
GATCGAGGTCACGGACGAGCTGGCCTTCGAGGTCGGCATCACCGACTCGGGCGAGAGCCAGGAGGTACGCGTCAAGGTGACGCTCACGATCCCGAAGCAGCCCGAGCCGATCGTCAAGACCGCGACGATCCCGATCATCGACCCCGGCGAGACGAAGACCGTGACGTTCCAGGTGGGGGCGCTCGTGCCGTTCGGTGAGCAGACGACCGTGAAGGTCGACGTCGACCCGGTACCGGGCGAGACGAACACGTCCAACAACTCGTACGAGTACCCGGTCATCTTCACGCTGTGACCGCGGAGCTCGCGGTCGCGATAGCAGCCGGTGTGGCCGCGGGGATCGCGCTCGTCGTGGCGCTCGGCCTCTGGCGGCGCACCTCGCGCCTGGCGGCCGCCCAGTCGGTCGTCCTCGGGCAGGGCTCGGCCGACCTCCTCGAGTTCGCGGTCTCGCTCCAGGGCCGGGTCGACGATCTGTACCGCGCGGTCGACGAGGTCGCCGCGGGCCTCTCGCGCGTCGATCGCCGCGTGGACGGCGCAGTGAGCAACACGGCGGTCGTCCGCTACGACGCCTACGAGGGTACGGGCGGACAGCAGTCCGCATCGGTCGCGTTGCTCGACGCCACGCGCACGGGAACGGTCGTGACGGCGATCCAGGGGCGCGACTATGCACGCATCTACGTCAAGGATCTCGATCGCGGACGCTCGTCGGTTGCGTTGTCGCCGGAGGAGCAGGAGGCCGTCGACCGTGCCATGGCGCGCTGATGGCCTCCTCCGGGCCGCCTCCGCAACGCGCTGACAATGTCCTCCTGCAGACGTTTCGCACGGGTCAGGCCGTGCGCGAGCTGATGGAGCACGCCGTCGCAGGCACCGGGGTCAGCGCCGACGAGTGGGCGGTCCTGAGCGCCGTCGGGCTGTTTCGGCCCGTTGCGCCCACGCAACTGGCGACCGTCCTGCGCGTACCGCCCACGAGCATCTCGCGCTACGTCGCCCGACTCGCGGACAGCGATCTCGTCGTCCGCGTGCCGAACGAGGCGGACCGGCGTTCCTACCTGCTCGAGCTCACCGACGAGGGCCAGCGCACGGTGGATGCCATCGCACCGCGGTTCCGTGCGCTCGTGACCGGGCTCGAGGAGCACGCCGACGTGCGTGCGATCGAGTCGGCCCTCATCGAGCTCGAGCAGGCCGCGAAGGCGCTCGACATTGACAGACGTACTACCAGACGGTAGTACTATGCTCCCAGATGGAAGCATTCACGCGTCACCTGCTCTGTGTTGCCGTTTGCCTCGGGGCGGTCGCGCTGCCCGTCATGTCCGCGTCGGCGGCTACTGACGCGGGACGGGCGTTCGCCCCGGTCCGGGTCGTGGCGAGGATCTCGACCGGTGCGGGGCCGTGCATCGCGACGCCGGCTCGCGGGCGCATGTGGGTGTCGAACTTCAATGGCTGGACGCTCGCACGGGTCGACCCGAGGACGAATCGGGTCGTCGGCCGGCCGATCAAGGTCGGCAAGCAGCCGTGCGGGCTCGCCTTCGGGGCGGGGAGCGTGTGGGTCGGTCCCTTCGGGACGCGCACGGTCGAGCGGGTTCATCCGAAGACTGGAAAGCGCAGGCGGATCGTCATCGGCGGGACGCCGTACGACGTCGCCTTCCACGACGGGAGCCTGTGGGCTACGAGCGCGACTGCCGGCGCGGTCGTCCGCGTCGATCCGCGCACGAACCGCGTGGTCGCTCGCATCTTCACCGGCGGCACGCCCGCGAACCTCACGGCCGCCTTCGGCTCGCTTTGGGCCGGATCGGCGACCGGGACGGCCGTGTTTCGCATCGACACCGAGAGCAACACCGTCACGCGTGTCGAGACCGGAGGCGAGGGCCCCGGCTCGGTCGAGCCCGTCGGGGACGACCTCTGGGTCGCTCAGCAGGGCAGCAACACCGTCGCCAAGATCGACCCCGAATCCGGAGAGCTGCTCGCCACCGTGCCCGTCGGGACTGCTCCTGCCTGGCTCGCCGACGCCGGCGACGGCACGCTGCTCGTTCCAAACGCACGCGACGACACGGTTACGCGCGTCGACACGGTGACCAGCCGGGCGATTCAGACCATCCGCGCCGGAGGCGGCCCGGCCGTGTTCAGGCGTGCGTTCGGAGACCTGTGGCTCACCCACCTCCGAGGCGTGCTCTGGCGCTTGCGGGTCGGCTGAGGCCGATCAGGCCGCGGCTGCCGCCGCTTCGAGCCCGGGCAGATAGCGCCGCCAGCCGTCCGGCACGTGCTCGGTCGCAAGGCGGATGAACAGCACCGGCGTCGGTGGCCGCGGTGGCCTGTGGAGCGTCATCGACGTCTCCTCGAGGAGCCGATCGCCTTTGCGGTGGTTGCACGGCGCGCACGACGTCACGACGTTCTCCCACACCGACGTTCCTCCGCGTGAGCGGGGGACGACGTGGTCGAGCGTCAGACGGTTCCCGTTCGACCCGCAGTAGACGCACTTCCAGCCGTCGCGTGCGAAGAGGACGCGGCGCGAGATGCGCTTCGTCACGCCGCGAGGCACGCGGACGTACGTCCGGAGGCGGATCACATGCGGACGCGTGAAGGTCGAAGAC
>DASUQY010000064.1:0-3691 GCA_036280315.1 Actinomycetota bacterium | reverse complement strand
CTTCGGCCGCCATGTCAGAACCTGAAGTAGATGAACGGTGCGACGCCGTTTGGCCCCAACGTCGTGATGGCGAACAGCACGACCGCCAGTGCCGCACCCTGCATCACCGGCGCGAGCCGCGAGAACGTCCGCAGGACCATGGGCGCCGGCGTCCGGGGAACGTTCTGGAGCAGCAACATGCCCGCGATCGCCGCGGCGACGAGCGGCGTGACGAGCGTCGACGGCTCGGCCCACCCGGTCACCAAGCGACCGAGGACGTCGAACGCGCGATCGATCGAACCCGCGCGGAAGAACACCCAACCCAGACAGATGACGTGGAACGTGACGACGCGGGCTCGAAGGACGGCGGCCGCCGATGCCGGTTCCAACGGCAACCCTCGCCGTTCGCGGCGGCGTCGCCGCCATCGACCAACGACTTGTCCGATCCCGTGGAGGCCGCCCCACGCGACGAACGTCCAGCCCGCCCCGTGCCACAGCCCGCCCAGGAGCATCGTGATCATCACGTTGATCGCCGTCCGGACCTCGCCGCGCTTGCTGCCGCCGAGCGGGACGTACACGTAGTCGCGCAGCCACCTCGACAGCGTGATGTGCCAGCGGTGCCAGAAGTCGCGGAGCGAGACGGCCGCGTACGGCCGGTCGAAGTTCACCGGGAACTCGAACCCCAGCAGAAGCGCCGCGCCGATCGCGATGTCGGTGTAGCCGCTGAAGTCGGTGTAGATCACGATCGCGTAGCCGTAGATCGCGACCAGCGTCTCGAGCGCCGAGTGGGCCCCCGGCGCGCCGAACACGGGATCGACGATCTGGGCGGCCAGGAAGCTCGACACGACGACCTTCTTGAACAACCCGCCGAGGATCAGGAACCCTGCCCGTGAGACGTCGATCCTTTCCGGATCGCGACGCCGCCGGATCTGTGGCAACAGCTCCTCGCCGCGCACGATCGGACCAGCGACGAGGTGCGGGAAGAACGCGAGGTATACGAACGCGTCGAGCCAGGGCGCCGGTGTGATCTCAAGTCGCGACACGTCAACGACGTAGCTGATCGCCATGAACGTGTAGAAGGAGATCCCAACCGGGAGCACGACCTGCAGCAGCGGGAGCGGCGGCGATAGTCCGATCCCCTCGAACGCGTTCGCCAGGCTCAGCGCGAAGAACCCGTAGTACTTGAACCAGACGAGCGGGGTGAGCAGCGCCAGCGAAGCGACGACCGCCCGGCGCGTGCGCGCGGTCTGTTCGTCCTGGCGCTCGACCCACAGCGCGCCGAGCTGCGCGATCGCGCTCACCGTGACGAGCAGCCACACCAGCCGCCAGTCCCACCACGCGTAGAACACGTAGCTCGCGACGAGGAGGAACCACTTCCGAGCCCGGGGGTGCGGGTTGAGCACCCAGTGCATCGCGAAGACGATCGCGAAGAAGATCGCGAAATCCGTGGTGGGGAAGAGCATCGTTGTCCTTTAACGGTCCGTTCGATGTGGGGCCATCGATCAGACCGCCCAAGGGCGGCCATGGGTTCTCGTTGCGGCTAGGCTAGCCGAACGACATGGCGCGGTCGATCGATCCGCTGGACTTCTTGGACATCGAGCGCCTGCTCTCGGACGAGGAACGCGCGATCCGAGACGCCGTCCGCCAGTTCGTCAGCGAACGGATCGTCCCGGAGGTCGGCGAGTGGTTCGAGCGCGGCGAGTTCCCTCGAGATGTCGCGAACGGACTCGCCGGGCTCGGCCTCCTCGGGATGCACCTCGATGGCTACGGCCTTCCGGGGACGAGCGCGGTCTCGTACGGGCTCGCCTGCATGGAGCTCGAGTACGGCGACTCCGGGTTCCGGTCGTTCGTCTCGGTGCAGGGATCGTTGTGCATGTTCCCCATCCGCGCCTTCGGCAGCGAGGAGCAGAAGGAGCGCTGGCTGCCGCCGATGTCTCGAGGTGAAGTCATCGGTTGCTTCGGCCTCACCGAACCGGACTTCGGCTCCGACCCGAGCGGGATGCGCACGAGCGCCAAGCGTGACGGGGACGAGTGGGTCCTCAACGGCACGAAGACGTGGATCACGAACGGCGGCATCGCCGACTTGGCGGTCATCTGGGCGAAGACGGACGATGGCATCCGCGGGTTCCTGGTGCCGACGGGGACGCCCGGCTTCTCCGCCAAGGACATCCACCGCAAGCTGTCGCTCCGAGCCTCTGTCACGTCGGAGTTGACGCTCGACGACGTGCACGTTCCCGAAGACGCGGTGCTGCCCGGCGCCGCCGGCCTGAAGGGACCGCTGTCGTGTCTCACCGAAGCGCGGTACGGGATCGTGTGGGGCGCGATGGGCGCCGCGCGCGCGTGCTTCCAGAGCGCGCTCGAGTTCGCCACGACGCGGGTGCAGTGGGGCAGTCCCATCGGCGCGTTTCAGTTGACGCAGCGCAAGCTCGCCGACATGGCCGTCGAGCTCAACAAGGGCACGCTCCTCGCGGTTCATCTCGGCCGCATGAAAGACGAGGGGCGGCTCCTTCCACAGCACGTGAGCATGGGCAAGCTGAACAACGTGCGTGAGGCGCTGGCGATCGCACGCGAAGCGCGCGGGATCCTCGGCGCGAGCGGCATCACGCTCGAGTACCCCGTGATCCGCCACATGAACAACCTCGAATCGGTCCTGACCTACGAGGGCACGAACGAGATCCACACGCTGATCGTCGGCGAGGCGCTCACCGGCCTTCGCGCGTACGAGTAGGGGGCCGTTCGGTAGCCTTTCGCCGCCGCGTGTCCTTCCGGTCGTCCGCGGCGTCGTCCGAGACGGAGTGGGAGGCGTTGCATGGCTCGAGAGTTCGACTGGATCCTGTTCGAGAAGGCGGTCGAGATCACGGCCTCGGCCGTCCGCGGCTCGTTGGGCGGACAGACCAGCCAGCCGCCGTCGTATCCGGGACAGGTGTTCAAGGAGGTCTTCGCCGCACTGAAGGAGGCCGCCGCGGAGCTTCCGGAGCGCGCCCGGACCGGTTTCTGAGCCGACGTCGTCGCGGTTACGAGTCCGAGCGCGAGAGATCCCGAAGGGAGACGATCCCGACCACGTCGTCGCCGTCCAACACGGGGAGATGGCGGAACCCGCGCTCGAGCATCATGTCGCGGGCCTCGCGGAGTCCGGCGTCCGCGACGATGGTCGCGGGATGGGGAGTCATCCACTGCTCGACCGCGTGCCGGGCCGCATCGAAGTCGCTCGCGAGCGCTCGGAGGATGTCGCGCTCGGTGAAGATGCCGGCCATTCCGCCGTCGCCGAAGACGAGCGCCGAGCCGACGTGATGCGCACCCATGATGGTGGCAGCCTCGGCGACGGTCGTTCCCGGCTCGACCGTCACGAGTTCGCTCGTCATCACGTCGCGGATCGTGGGCATGACCCTCTGGAGAAGGAGGGTACCGACCTCGACTCTCTCGCGGAACCCCTGCTCCAGTGGTTCGAGACGAGGAAGAACGCGTACCCCTGGCGGGGGTCGCACGACCCATACGAGGTCCTCGTTTCCGAGGTCATGCTCCAGCAGACGCAGGCCGCCCGCGTCGTATCAGCGTTCGAACGGTTCCTCGGCCGGTTCGCAACCGTTGCGGCGCTCGCGCGCGCGTCGCGAGCCGACGTGGTGCGCGTTTGGGAAGGGCTCGGGTACAACCGTCGCGCCGTTGCGCTCTCGGAAGCCGCGCGCGCGATCGTCCGCGATCACGGCGAACGCGT
>DASUQY010000063.1:0-5855 GCA_036280315.1 Actinomycetota bacterium | reverse complement strand
GGTCGCAGACCGTCGCACAGAACCCGGCTTACAGGTCGGCTCCTCCGCCTTCCGCCGGTCAGCCCGCGAGCGCTGCGTTCGCGTCGATCGCGCGCCGAAGCTGCTCACCGGCGTGGTAGCTGGAACGAACGAGTGGTCCGGCCTCGACGTGGGAGATGCCGAGCTCGCTCTCACCGAACCGCTTCCACCGGGCGAACTCGTCCGGGTGTACCCACCGATCGACGGGCAAGTGGTACGTGGTCGGCTGCAGGTACTGCCCGATCGTCACGATGTCCACGCCGGCGTTTGCCAGGTCGTTCAGGACCTCCGGAACCTCGTCCGGGGTCTCGCCCATGCCGAGGATCAGGTTCGACTTGGTGATCTGCCGTTCGCGCAGACGCTTGGCGATCCGGAGCACCTCGAGCGAGCGACCGTATCCGAAGGCCGGACGGATCCGGCCGTGAAGACGGCGCACGGTCTCCAGGTTGTGCGCGAACACGTCGGGCTCGGCCCCGATAACCGTCGCGATGTCGCGCTCGCCGCCATTGAAGTCGGTCGGCAGCACCTCGACGCCGCAGCCGGGTACCGCGTGGCGAACTGCTCTGATCGCGCTGGCCCATATCCTCGCGCCACCGTCCGAAAGATCGTCGCGAGCGACGCCCGTGAGAACGACGAACCGGAGACCCATCTCCTTCACGGCCTCCGCGATCCGTCGGGGCTCGTCCTCGTCGACCGGATCGGGCTTCGCGGTCATCACGTCGCAGAAGCCACAGCGCCGTGTGCACTTGTCGCCGAGGATGAGAAACGTCGCCTCGCGCTCTTCCCAGCACTCGTGAATGTTCGGGCACATCGCCTCTTCACACACCGTGTGAAGCGAGAGGCCGCGCATGATGCCTTTCAGCTCCTGGTAGTTCGGCCCGGTCTGAAGTCGAACCTTCAGCCACGGTGGCTTGCGATCGTCGACCGGGGGAGCGGTCGGCTTGCCGTTCGTCGACACGATCGGAAGATGGAGCCGTCGGAGGTTGGGGTTGTGATCGGCGTTCATCAGAACCGTGCGAGCTCCAGCATGTGCGTGTAGATCCGGTCCGCGTCGGGGAGGAACGCGTGCTCGAGGTTGGTCGCGAAACCCATCGCCGGGACGTCGGGGCCCCCGATCCGAACGATCGGGCCGTCGAGGTCGAACATCGCCTCCTCGGCGATCGTCGCGGCGATCTCAGCGCCGGCGCCGTAGGTCCTATTGTCCTCGTACACCACCATGGCCTTCCCCGTCTTGCGAACGGACGCGAGGATCGTCTCGGTGTCGAGCGGATTTATCGTTCGAACGTCGACGACCTCGGCCTTCACACCCTCCTGATCCTGCAATCGCGACGCCGCCTCGAGACACACGTGCAGCATCAGCCCGTATGAGATCACAGAGACGTCGTCGCCCTCGCGCTTCACGTCCGCCTTGCCGATCGGAACGACGAACGGTTCGTCGGGCACCTCTCCCTTGATCAGCCGGTACGTCCGCTTGTGCTCCAGGAACAGGACCGGGTCCGGATCGTCGATCGCCGCGCGGAGCATCCCGGTCGCGTCGTACGGCGTCGACGGAACGACCACCTTGAGGCCGGGGATGTGGCCGTAGAACGCCTCGATCGACTGGGAGTGGTACAGCGCGCCGTGAACGCCGCCGCCGTACGGCGCACGAACGACCATCGGTAGTCCGAAGTCACCGTTGGTGCGATACCGCATCCGCGCCACCTCCGACACCATCTGGTCGAAAGCCGGGTGGATGAAGTCGGCGAACTCGATCTCGGCGACGGGGAGCAGGCCGTGGAGCGCCATCCCCACGGCCACCCCGACGATCAATCCCTCCGCGACCGGCGTGTCGATCACGCGCTCCTCGCCGAACTCGTCGAGGAATCCCTGCGTCACTCGAAAGACGCCGCCGCGCGTCGCGATGTCCTCGCCCAGGATCACGACACGTTCGTCCGCCGCCATGCGCTCGTGGAGGGTGTCGTGGACGGCCGTGACGACGTTCTTCTCGGTCACGCCTCGTCGCCTTCGGAGAAGACGTGGCGCGTGAGGCTCGAGGGTTCGGGGTCGGGGGCGCTCCACGCCTGATCGACGGCCTTGTCGACCTCGGCCTTGACCTCGACCGCGAGCTCGTCGACGGCGCTCTTCTCGAGAACGCCGACCTTCCGAAGATAGTGCTCGAACAGATGAAGTGGGTCGCGGTGCTTCGCGGCCTCCACCTCCTCGCGCGTGCGGTACGAGCGGTCGTCGTCGTCGGACGTGTGCGGGAAGAAGCGATACGTCTTCGCCTCGATCAAGGTCGGGCCTTCGCCGGCGCGGGCGCGCTCGACCGCGGTGCGCATGGCGCTGTAGCACGCGATTACGTCGCTCCCGTCGACGACGACTCCGGGGAAGCCGTACGCCGGACCGCGGTCCGCGACGTTCTCGACCGCCATCTGCTTGGCCTGGGCGACCGATATCGCGTACTGGTTGTTCTCGCAGATGAACACGATCGGGAGCTTGTGGATCCCGGCGAAATTCAGCCCCTCGTGCCACGCGCCCTCGGACGTGGCGCCCTCCCCGAACCAGCAGCCGACGACGGCGTCTTCCTTGCGGTACTTCGCGGCGTACGCGATCCCCGCGGCGTGGGGGACCTGCGTGGCGATGGGAGAAGAGTGGCTGATGATGCCGAGACGCCGTGAGCCCCAGTGGCTCGGCATCTGGCGACCTCCCGAGGAGGGGTCGTCTGCCTTCGCGAACAGTCCAAGAAAGATCTCGAACGGTGTCATCCCGGCGACGAGGACGACGGCCACGTCGCGGTAGTAGGGGACCCAGATGTCCTGCCCCCGCCGGAGCGCCCACGCCGTGCCGACCTGACAGCCCTCGTGCCCCGAAACGGGCACGACGAACGGAGCCTTTCCTTGACGGTTGAGGCGGAAGGAGGCCTCGTCGACAAGGCGAGCCGTCAGCATCGTCCGGTGGATCGAGAGGAGATCGTCCTCTCCGAGGCCGAGAGCCTCGTGCGATGCTGCCGTGGTCACTCGGGTCGCCACGTCACCATCCTCGCTGGAAATGGTAGCACCGGGGTTGCTTCATCGAGCTCCGCTCGCACGCGGGAAGGGTTCCCCGTTCGTAAGCGTTGTATCCCATGGCCCGCGGCGCGCGGGTAACCATCCGATCGACGGGTAAGGTGAATGACGTGGCACAAGCGGAGATCCTGCAGCACGATCCGGTCGTCATCGACGCGACCGACGCGAACTTCACCGAGGCGGTGGTCGAGGAGTCGAAGCGACGGCCGGTGGTCGTCGACCTGTGGGCCGCGTGGTGCGGGCCGTGCCGGGTGCTCGGGCCCATTCTGGAGAAGGCTGCGCAGGAGCGAGGCGGGCAGTTCTTGCTCGCAAAGCTCGACGTCGATTCCAACCCATACACCGCCGGGCGGTTCGGAGTGCAGAGCATTCCGACGGTCGTGGCGTTCAAGGACGGCAATCCGATCGATGGTTTCATCGGCGCCATCCCCGAGCCCATGGTGAGCGAGTTCATCGACCGCTTGCTACCGACCGAAGCGGATCTCGACGCGACGCGAGCTCGCGAAAGCGAGCTGGAAGGTGATCTCGTCGACGCGGAATCGACGTACCGCGCGGCGCTCGAGGCCGACGGTTCGAACCGTGACGCGCGGCTCGGTCTCGGTCGCATCCTCGCCGATACGGCCCGGGACGACGAGGCCCGAGAGGTGCTCGCGCCGATCCTTCCGGATCCCGAGGCGGATGGCGTGATCGCCGTCATCGACGTCCGCTCGTGGGCGAACGTCGAGGGACCCGGAACGCTCGCCAGCGCGAAGCGGCTGGCCGCACAGGGGCGGCACCGCGAGGCGCTCGACGGGATGCTCGGCGCTCTCGGCGACGACCCGGAAGCACGTGCGGCGATGCTCACGATGTTCGCTGCGCTCGGCGACGAGGAGCCGATCGTCGGCGAGTACCGGCGAAAGCTCGCGAACGCGCTGTTCTGAGCAGGACTCGGTGGCTCACGAAGTGAGCGAGTGGACTGACCGTAGTCCGCATGACTGATCCGCCGGTGGTTGGCGCCTCCGATCGAATCCGCGAGTTCTGGGACGCGGACGCGTCCACGTACGACGCGACGAAGTCGCACTCGATCTCCGACCCGCTCGAGCGTGCCGCGTGGCGGCAGGTACTCAGCGAGGCGCTTCCCCGACCGCCGGCGTCGGTGCTCGACGTCGGCGCCGGAACCGGCTCGCTTGCGCTGCTCGCGGCGGAGCTCGGGTATGCCATCACGGCGCTCGATCTATCGCCCGGCATGCTCGCCGAGGCCGAGCGGAAGGCGAACGCTATGGGCCTCGCGGATCGCGTCACGTACGTCGTCGGCTCGGCGAGCGAACCACCGCCGGGGCCATTCGACGTGGTGGTGGAGCGGCACGTGCTGTGGACGATCCCCGATCCTGTCGGGGCGCTTCGTTCGTGGCTCGACGTGGGCAGGCGTCTCGTCCTGTTCGAGGGCACATGGGGATCTCGTCGGCTCGACCACCGGGCGAGGGAGTTCGCCGCCGAGACGTTGCGGAAGGTGATGCGCACGCCGCCAGATCATCACGCGCCGTACCCGGAGGACGTTCTCGCGGAGCTTCCGCTCGCGCGCCTGCCTTCACCCGTTCCGCTCGTCGAGGCGGTCCACCAAGCGGGATGGCACGGCGTTCGGATCAGGCGTCTTCGCGACGTCGAGTGGGCCGCCCGGCTGCACGAGCCGTGGCCGTTCGGCTGGCTCGATGAGCGGCCGCGCTACGTCATCGTTGCAGACGCCGAGTCATAGCTTGACGCACCAGAAGACCTCGGTCCGATAGGGCATCATGATCTCGTCGCGGCCGCGAAGCTCCGGATCCGTGTCGAGCATCTCCTCGACCTCGGCGATCACGCGTTTGCGCTCGTCGTCCGGCGCGCTCGCCACGTAGCTCACCGAAAGCACGCGATCGACGAACTGCTTGCGCGTCAGCTTCTGCACGTGGTACGCGAGCTGGTGGTGCAGAGGCCCGAAGAGCTCGGTTCGGGTGAACGCGCCGCGCCACCGCATGTCGCGGTACCGCGGACCGTCGCCGGACAGCCGGTCGAAGATCGCGGTCAGGCGCTCGGACCAGTCGGTCGCCTCGTCGCGGACGTTCCAGATCACGCCGAGCGCTCCGTCCGAACGGAGCACCCGGTGGATCTCATGCAGGGCGCGGTCGGCCTCGAACCAATGGAACGCCTGCGCCGCGACGACGGCGTCCGCGCTCGCGTCCGCGAGAGGGATCTCCTCGGCTACCCCGTCGAGCACCGTGACCGTCGGGCAGTTGCGTTCGAGCGCCTGACGCATCGCCGAGACCGGCTCGACGGCGACGATCCGCGCGCCGGTCGGGACTATCAGCTCGGTGAACTTCCCCGTCCCGGCGCCGAGCTCAACGACGTCAGTTCGTTCGCCGATCCCCAGCGTCCGGATGAGGAACGCCACGGCGTCGTCCGGGTACGTCGGCCGTCCGCGCTCGTATCGCACGGCCGCCGCCTCGAAGCCCCGGGCGGCGGCGTCGTGGACCCGCCGGTCTCGCGAGTCACGTCCACACACGCTCGGTCAGATCGCAGACGCGACGGTGGTCGAGAGCCGTCGAGGCGGCCACGCGGTCTCCTCGGTCACGAGTCGACGTTCGAAGACGTCTTCGAACCGGCGGGCCACCAGCGGCGCCGTCTCGTCGACGGTGATGGTTTTCCCCGCCAGCTCGGAGAGTGACGTTACTCCCTCGTCGGAGAGCCCACAGGGAACGATCGCGTCGTACCACGACAGGTCCGTCGTGCAGTTGAGCGCGAACCCGTGGAGTGACACCCGCATCCGCATCAGGCGGACGCCGA
>DASUQY010000062.1:0-10074 GCA_036280315.1 Actinomycetota bacterium | reverse complement strand
CGAGACGATGCACGTGCTCCGCGCGGAGAAGGGTTACGTCATCGTCGGCCAGGACACCGACGGAACGGTGACGCCCTTCGACCTCGGCATGGACTGGATCGTGAACCCCTCGAAGGGCGACTTCATCGGCTGGCGGTCGTTCAGGCGTGCCGACACGGCTCGGAAGGACCGGAAGCGACTCATCGGTCTTCTGCCGGACGATCCGGAGAAGCTCCTCCCCGAAGGCGCGCAGCTCGTCCTGAACGACATGGGAACGATCCCGATGCACATGGCAGGGCACGTCACCTCGAGCTATCGCAGCCCCGCGCTCGGTCGAACGTTCGCGCTCGCCATGCTGGAACGCGGACAGGAGTTGTACGGCGAGAAGGTGTACGCGCCGCTGGAGGACGAGACGATCGTCGCGACTGTCACGACGCCGGTCCTCTACGACCCGGAGGGAGCGCGTCTTGCCAGTTGAGGTTCGAGGCGCTCTCGCCGGCAGGACGCGCGAACTCGCTCGCGTCGCGCGCGAGGTCGAGGCACTGGCGCAGGTCGGCGTTCGAGTCGACTCCGCTCCGGCGTCTGTTGGGTTTCCACTCGAACCGAACACATGGATCGCGAATGGCGATGGCGAGGCGTTGTGGCTCGGCCCCGACGAGTGGCTCATCGTCGGCTCACCCGGCACCGAAGACTCGATCTCGAAAGACCTCGAACGAGCGCTCACCGGCCTCCCTCACAGCGTTGTCGACGTCTCGGCCGCGCGAGCGATCCTCGAGGTCGAACTGGCCGTGCGCCTCGACCTGCTTCCGCAGGGATGCAGCATCGACCTGCATCCACGCTCGTGGCGTGAAGGCATGTGCGCGCAGACGCTCCTTGCTCGAGTTCCGGTCATCATCCAGGAACGCGAGACCGGCACGAGGATCTTCGTTCGTCCGTCGTTCGCGAACTACCTCGTCGACTGGTTCGTCCACGTCGCCGGCGTTCGACCGTGAGCGAACCCGACACGCCCGCGCTCCATGCTCTGGAGGGCTCCACGCTGCGATTCGACGTCGTCCGGACCCAGCGCGCGCGAAGCGCGGAGGAAAGTGCGTCGCTTCAAGGAATCGAGCTCGGTCAGCTCCTCAGAACGATCGTCATCAGGCGAGGCGCGGACGACTACGTCTTCGTGCTCGTGCCGGGTGGACGCGAGATCGACTGGAAGAAGCTTCGAGCGCAACTCGACGTCAGCCGCCTGTCGCTGCCGGACGCCGACGAGGCAAAGGAAGCGACGGGCTACGAACGGGGGACGATTACGCCCTTCGGTTCGAGGACTGCGTGGCCCGTGATCGCCGATGCGACGATCCCGTCGATCGGCACGGTTGCGATCGGCGGCGGAGGGCACGGGATCAACCTGCACCTGGAAGGGCGGGACCTCGTCGCGTTCCTGAAGGCGGACGTCAACGACATCACGAAGGTCGACGAGCGCTCGGCGGAGTGAGGAGCGCGATCCGCTCGCCCCGAGCCGAGTGATCGATCAGCGTCTTCAGCCTCCGCTCCCGCGTCTCCTCACGCTTGGCGCTCACCACCCACCACGTCGCGTTCCGTCGGAACCCCGGAGGCAACGACTCCCAGAACGACCACGCCGCCCCGTTCTTCCGGAACTTCGCCGTTTCCTGGCGAGTGAACTCGGGCTTGGCGCGCAAGGACGCATCCGCCTGGGCGCGCTGCTCGTCGCGCCACTCGAACGCGCTCAGTCCGGCCGGATGCATCCTGCCTTCGGCGATCAGCTCTCTGACCCGCGCGATATTGACGGCGCTCCAGTAACTCCTCGGAGTTCGCGGCGTGAACCGGTTCACATATCTCTCATCGTCGACGCTATGCCTGACGCCGTCGATCCATCCGAAGCACAGGGCTTCGTCGAGCGCCTCCCGGAACGTGATGCTCTTCTTCCCCGAGCCCTTCTTGTAGAAGCCGACCGTGATCTCGCTCTCGCCCGCGTGGTTGCGTTCGAGCCACCGGCGGAACTCTGCCGCCGAACGGAAGTACCGAGCCTTTGCTGTCGACCCCGCGCTAAGCCACCTCCGCCACACTCAGGCGGTAGCCGAGATCCAGCTCGCCGAGACTCAGGAGGTCGCCAAACGCGTTAGGTCCGAGCCAACGCGTCCAAGACGGCCAGATACGACCAGACGCGACCTTGTTTCGTGGCTTCGAGCTCGCTGTTGCGGCCGCTTTGGAGTCGCCCTGATAGCGAAGATGCAGGTCACACCGGCACACTTGTTGCCAGCATAGTGGTGTTGCAGAGAGTGTCTGAGACGGCGAGTGCGAAGGAGGGGGAACAGGCCCCCGTCTTTCGTGCCGGCGTCGTCTGGGTAACGCCTGAGGGATGCCCACGATCGGCTTTCACGCGTCTCACGAGCAGATCCGGCCCGGGGAGCTCCTGAACGCCGTCCGCGAGGCCGAGCGTAGAGGCTTCCACGCCGCGACGTGCTCGGACCACCTCGCACCATGGAGCGAGCGGCAAGGTCAATCCGGGCACGCCTGGTCGTGGCTCGGCGCCGCGATGCAAGCGACGTCGCTGCCCTTCGGCGTCGTGACCGCGCCCGGTCAGCGGTACCACCCTGCCGAGACAGCCCAGGCGATCGCGACGGTCGGCGACTTGTTTCCTGGCAGGTTCTGGGTGGGGCTCGGCTCCGGTGAGGCCGTCAACGAACATGTGACCGGTGACCGCTGGCCGTCGAAGGCCGACCGCGACGCCCGTCTCCTCGAATGCGTCCACGTGATCCGGGCTCTGCTCCGCGGTGAAGAGGTAACCCACCAGGGACTCGTCCACGTGGACCGGGCCCGTATCTGGAGCCTGCCCGAGCGAGTGCCGCCCCTGTACGCCGCCGCCGTGACCGAAGAGACCGCCCGCAGGGCGGGTACCTGGGCCGACGGCCTGATCACCGTTCGCCAGCCGACACACGTGCTCAGGCGCGTGATCGATGCGTTCCGTGAGGCCGGCGGCGATGGCAAGCCGGTCGTGATCCAAGTCCATCTCTCGTGGGCGAATGACGAGGAAACGGCCCTCGAGATCGCGCACGACCAGTGGCGGACGAACGTGTTCGGCTCCGAGCTCGCCTGGAACCTCGAGCTGCCGACCCAGTTCGACGCCGCCGCCGAACACGTTCGTCCCGACGACGTCACCGATGCCGTCCTAGTGTCCGCCGACCCCGCGCAGCACGTGAAGTGGTTGCAGGACCTCGCCGACCTGAGCGTCGACGTCCTCTCGCTTCACCACGTGGGCCAGGAGCAGGACCCGTTCCTCGAGGTCTTCGGCGAGCGCGTCCTCCCCGAGGTAGGCGGATGACGTCGGCCCAGACGAGCGACCTGTGGTGGAAGAACGCCGTGATCTACTGCCTCGACGTCGAGACCTTCCTCGACTGGGACGGCGACGGCATCGGCGACATCCGGGGTCTGATGGAACGGGTCGATTACCTTGCCGGGATCGGGGTCAGCTGTCTGTGGCTAATGCCGTTTCAGCCGTCGCCGAACCGCGACGACGGCTACGACATCATCGATTACTACGGGGTCGATCACCGCCTGGGTTCGCTCGGCGACTTCGTCGCGCTGCTCCGCACGGCGAAAGATCGCGGTATGCGGGTGATCATCGACCTCGTCGTGAACCACACGTCGGACCGCCATCCATGGTTCCGCGCCGCGCGCTCGTCACCGACGTCGGAGTTCCGCGACTACTACGTTTGGCGGGACGAGATCCCGCCGGAGCCGAAGAACGAGGTCGTGTTCCCCGACGCTGAGGAAAGCGTCTGGGCCTGGGACGACAAAGCGGGCCAGTATTTCCTGCATCACTTCTATTCGCACCAGCCCGACCTGAACATCGCGAATCCGGCGGTACGCAACGAGCTCGCGAAGATCGTTGGGTTCTGGCTCGAATTGGGCGTGGACGGATTCCGCGTGGACGCGGTGCCGTTCCTGTTCGACACGGGCGGGGTCGTGGGCGACGTCGACCTCGACCCGCATGAGATGCTCCGGGACCTCCGCTCGTTCATCTCCCGCCGCCGCGGCGACGCGATGCTCCTGGGCGAGGTGAACCTGGAGCCGAAGGACCTCCTCACCTACTTCGGTGGCGAGGACGGGGACGAGGTCCAGCTCCTGTTCAACTTCCCCGTGATGCAGTCGATCTACTTGTCGTTCGCACGCGGGGACGCCCGCCCGCTGGCCGCGGCTCTGCAGAGGACGATTCGCGAGTCCGACGACCAGCAGTACGCGAACTTCCTGCGAAACCACGACGAGCTGACGCTCGACAAGCTCTCCGACGCCGAGCGACAGGAGGTCTTCGAAGCATTTGGACCCGACGAGGATATGCAGCTCTTTGGGCGCGGCCTCCGTCGCCGGCTGCCCTCGATGCTAGGGGGCGACGATCAGCGAATCCGGATGGCGTACAGTCTGCTGTTCTCACTCCCGGGGACACCGGTCCTTTTCTACGGAGAGGAGATCGGGATGGCCGAGAACCTCGAGATCGAGGGACGGCTGAGCGTTCGCTCCCCCATGCAGTGGACCGATGAGCAGAACGGCGGGTTCTCCTCGGCGTCGCCGTCGAGGCTCCGAAGGCCAGTCGTCGAGGGGCAGTTCGGACCGCTCGCAGTGAACGCGGCGGCGCAACGCCGGTCCCCCGACTCGCTGCTCAGCTGGATGGAGCGGCTGATCAGGCGGCGGCGCGAGACGCCGGAGCTCGGGTGGGGCACTTGGCAGATCCTTGCGACCGACGTCGACGCCGTGTTCGCTCACCGTTGTGACTGGGAGGACCGCGCCGTCGTAGCTATCCACAACATGTCCGCCGAGCCGAGCGTGGTGCGCGTGGAGCTGGGGGAGGTGCCCGGAGAGCCGAAGCTCGACGACCTCCTGGATGAGCGGCCGGCGATCGACACCATCGAGGGCAGCTCGATCGAGCTAAAGCTCGAGGGTTACGGCTACCGGTGGTTCCGGATCATGCGACCGGACCAGCGGACCCCGCCGTAGCAAAGGTCTGCCGGCTCATAGGCTCCCGTGCCGGCGCCCACGTTGAGTCCGACTCCAGTCACCCAGCCCAGCTGCGACACGCCCGGCGATTTCGGGATCTGCCCTCCGAGTTTCGGAGTAGACACGACGATCAGCTCGCAGTTGGAGCGCGCTACGACGCAAAGCTGAACAGGAGGAGGCGGACCTGCCGCGATGAGCGCACGCCCTCATCCCGCAGAGCCTAGCCCTTCGGGATCTCCTTGGTCGGGTCCCAGTGCGGCATCTGCACGACCTTCGCCGCGACGCGACCCGACTTCGGCGTCTCGACCTGGAGTCCCGTGCCGAGCTCGGTGAACTCGATCGGGAGCATCGCCAGGCCGATGTTCCTCTCCAGCCGCGGCGAGTAGCACGCGGAGGTCACGCGGCCGACCTCTCGGCCGTCCGCGGACACCGGGAAGAAGTCGAGCATCTCGTTGTCGATATACGTGCCGAGCGGCTCGCCGTCGATGTCGACGCCGACGAGCTTCTGCTTCACGCCATCTTCTTTGATCCGCTTGAGGGCGGCCTTGCCCATGAAGTCGGCTTCCTGATCGAGATCGACCATCCACGTGTAGTGGTATCCGACCTCGAAGGGGTTGTTCTCGTACCACATGTCCGCTCCGAAGGCGAGAATTCCTCCCTCGATGCGACGGATGTGGCATGGGCCGATCACCTCGAGCTCATGTGGCCGACCGGCCTCGAGCACGGCGTCCCACAGTTCGACGCCGTGCTTGGACGCGTCGTGCAGGTAGATCTCGTAGCCGATCTCCCCCGTGTAGCCGGTGCGCGAGATGACGACACGCCTGCCGTTGAGCTCGGTCTGCATCAGGCCGTAGTACGGGATGTCGAGGACCTTGTCGCCGAAGAGGTCGGTGAGGACGCCCTTGGCGTTCGGTCCCTGGATCTGCACGGGCGCGACGTCGATCTCGCGGACCGTGACGTTCATGCCCTTGGCCGCGGCGATGCCGAGCGCGTACAGGTTCACGTCGCTATCGGCGAGCGAGAGCCAGAACTCGTCCTCGGCAACGCGAAGCAGCACCGGGTCATTGAGGATCCCGCCGTCGGGTGCCGTGATGAACACGTACTTCGCCTGATCGACCGCACACTTGTGCAGGTCGCGCGGCACGATCATGTTCGTGAGATCGAACGCGTGCGGCCCCTTGATCTGGATCTGCTTCTCCACGCCCACGTCCCAGAGCGTGACGCCGCTCACCAGGTGCCAGTACTCCTTCACCGGGTCGCCGTAATGGCGCGGGTGGTAGGTGTGGTTGTACACGCTGTACCGCTGCACGCCGTGCCGGCGCGAGGCGTAGAAGTACGGCGACTTTCGGATCCGCGTGTACAGCAGGATCCCGGGATTCTCGTTCACGCTCACGTACGCGTTCCTCCTTCTGTCCCAGCCCGTCCCGGCCGGCTCCTCATGCCCGAAGGCGCTCGCCCTTCGGGTCCCACAGCGGCTCGGACGCGACGTGCGCCGCGAGCCGTTCGTCGAAGTACTCGATCTCGAGCGACGTGTCCTCGACAGCCAGCTCGCTCGGAAGGTAGCCGTACGCGATGCACCGCCCGATCGAGTAACCGTAGCCGGCGCTCGTCACGAAGCCGACGACCTCCCCGTTCGCGCGGATCGGCTCCTTGCCCATGACGACGTGGCTCGGGTCGTCGAGGGTAACGCAGCAGAGCTTCCGCTCGATGCCGCGTTCGAGTTGGCGTTCGAGCGCTTCCTTTCCCTGGAAGCCCTTGTCCATCTTCACGGCGAAGCCGAGACCGGCCTCGAACGGGCTGTACTCGGTGCCGACATCCTGGCCCCACAGGCGATAGCCCTTCTCCAGCCGAAGGGTGTCGAACGAGCCGAGGCCTGCGGCGACGATCCCGTGATCCCGCCCGGCGTTCCACAGGAGCTCCCACGCTCGGTCGCCCATGGCGAATTGGCCGTACAGCTCCCAGCCGAGCTCACCCGCGTAGCTGATCCGCTGCGCCCAGACTGGGGCGACCTCGCCAACGTTCAGATACTGCGCGGACATGTACGGGAAGGCCTCGTTCGACAGGTCGGCGTCGGTCACCGCGCTCAGCACATCGCGCGACTTCGGTCCCCACAGGCCGAGCGCGAACAGCGACCCCGTGCGTTCGGTGATCGTGACGTGTTCGCCGTCGCGGAGCTGCGCGCGGAGCCACGCGACATCGTGCGGTCCCGTGCCACCGCCGGTAACGAGGCGGAACAGGTCCTTCCCCTTGCGCGCGATCGTCAGGTCGAGACGGATCCCGCCCCGCGGCGTCAACGCGGCCGTGTAGACGAGCGTACCGACAGGCCGGTCGATCCGGTTGGCGAAGACGCGCTCGAGGAACGCGAGGGTGTCACGTCCCTGGACGTCGAACTTCGCGAAGGCCGTGATGTCGAACAGGGCGACGCCGCTCCGAGTGGCGAGGTGCTCAGCGCCCTCGATCGGCGACCACAGCTTCGCCGCCCACTCGTCGCGCCGGAGCCAGCGTGCGTCGGAGGGAACGAGCGGCCCGTTTGCCTCGAACCACTGTGGACGCTCCCACCCCGCGCCGACGACGAACTGCGCGCCGAGCTCCTCGTGCCGTGCGAAGAACGGCGACAGCCGAAGCTTCCGCGGACGAGCCGGTTGCTGGCGCGGATGGATGACGTCGTAGACCTCGCGGTACTGCTGCTTCCCCCGCTCGAGCACGTAGGGCGGCGTGGTCGCATAGGGGTAGAAGCGGTTCGCGTCCGCCTCGGCAAGGTCGTACGACGGCTCGCCGTTCACCACCCACTCCGCGACCTGTTGCCCGAAACCACCGGCGTGCGTCACCCACACCGCCTCGCACACCCAGACGCCGCGAACGCTTGCGGACTCGCCGACCACGGACGCGGCGTCCGGTGTGAACGAGAACATTCCGTTGATCGAACGCGACGGATCCTCGGGCCGCATCCTGCCCTTCAGGGCGGGCAGCAACCGTGCCGCCTCGGCCTCGGCCACGTCGAAGTCGCGCGGCGTCCACTGCATGAGCGAGGGCATCGGCCCAGGGTCGCGGGGATGCCGGATCGATGTCTGCGGCGTCGCGATCGGCTCGTGCTTGTAGTTCCCGACCGCGTAGTGGTCCTCCCGCTGCCGGAAGTACATGGCCATGTCCTGATGACGAAGAATCGGATGCACGACCTCGCGCGTCTCGCCTTCGAGCTCGGGAACCGGATCGGTCCACACGAGCTGGTGCTGTACGGCGACGAGCGGGATCGGAACGCCGACCATCGCGCCGAGGGACGGCCCCCAGATCCCGGCGCAGATCAGCACGCGTTCGCACTCGATCGCACCGTGGTCGGTGACGACGCCGCGAACCCGGCCGTCCCGCACGTCGAACCCCGTCACCGTCACGTCGCCCTCGAACGTCACGCCCCGCGCCGACGCCTTCGCGGCGAGCGCCGCGGCGATCCGAACCCCCTTGGCGATTCCGTCGCTCGGCACGTGATAGGCGCCGAGGATCGTCGAACCGTCGAGCAACGGGATGAGCTCGACCGTCTCGGACAGCGTCAGGAGTTCGGCGCCGTGTAACCCGTACGAGCGCGCGAACCCCAGCCGTCGCTTCAGCTCGCGCAGACGGTCGTCGGTCGTGGCGACCTCGATGCCGCCGACGCCATGCCAGGCCGGCTCCACGTCCGCCGAGAGCGTCGAGTACAGCGCGACGGAATCCTGCGCGATCCGGCACATCATCCGGGAGGCGTTCGTCTGAAACGCGAGCCCGGGCGCGTGCGAGGTCGATCCGCCCGTCTCGAACAACGGACCCTGATCGAGGACGAGCACGTCCGCAGCGCCGAGCTCGGCAAGGTGGTACGCAGTGCTCGCCCCGACGATGCCGGCGCCGACGACGACGGTCTCCGCGCGATCCGGGATCACGGGCGCGATGCTCCCGGACCGAGGCTGGGCCGACAAATCGCGGGTAGCACCGTGATCGAAGCGACCGTTCTGCGACCCCGGCCGAGAAGGCGCAACGGCGTCAGCCCGAGGTGTGCTGATAGGCGCCGAGGCGCGCGTCGCGGAGCTCCGCGATGACGCCCTCGAGACGTCCCTCGCCGTACTGGCTCCCCGGGTTGAAGCACGGCGTGCGGCCGATCCGAACGCGGCCGGGCGACTCGTGGATGTGACCGTGGAGCGCTAGGAGCGGCTGGTACTCCCGGATCGCCTCGCGAACGGCGACGCTCCCGCCGCCCGTCGTAACGAACCGGCCTCCTTCGCGCACCGGTCGAGGAAGCTCACCGGGCGCGTCGCGTGCGAGCTTCAGGCAACGGTCGATCAGCGTGTCCTTCGGTGGACAATGAAGGTTGAAGACGGATCGCGTGAGGTCCCGCACCATGGCGGCCGAGGTGTCGATCGCGGAGCGGATCTCGTCCTCGCTCGCCTCTCGCGCCGTGTCCCACGGCGTCGGCGTGGAAAGCCCGACGGTGACCATCGTGTGCGCGTCGTCGAGCTCCACGACTCGGCCCTCGCTGGCGACGATGCGCTCGCCATCGGCCTCATCCAAGACGTCGAGCACCGCCGGTGCGTCGTCGTTGCCGCCGGTGAGGTACACGCGCACCGGCGTGCCGCGAAGACGCTCCTCGGCGAACTCCATCCACTGGTGGAGCCGTTCGCGCGCGAGCTCCTGCACGAGACCCTCGACGAGCAGCGCATCGGCGCCGAGACGCTCGTGGTCGTCGGCGTCCATCACCTGCCAGTAGAGGCCGGCGACCTCGACGCGGCGGGTGAAGTCCTCGATCGCCGACCGCGAGTCCAGCGTGTGAGCGCGGCCGTGGAGCTCGGCGTGCATCGTGCCGTTCCTCCGAACGATCGGCACGAGCGCCTTGCCCATGAGGTCGCCGCCGAAGACGAGCGCGTCGACCTCGTAGAACGCGGCCGCATTGACGAACTTCCGCCACGCCGGTTGCGAGCCGTGCAGGTCCGCGGCGAAGAACAGCCGGATCCCGTTTCGCTCGCGCCGACGAGGCACGCAACGACTCCTACGAAACGTCGACGACGATCGTCTTCAGCTCGGTGAGCCGCTCCATGGAGAAGCGACCGCCGACGCGGCCGACCCCGCTCGCCGAGCCCG
>DASUQY010000061.1:0-2257 GCA_036280315.1 Actinomycetota bacterium | reverse complement strand
ACCGTTCCTGGTACTCGCGAGCGACCGCCAGCTTGTCGGGATCGGCGTGCTCGACCGCTACGGTCTGGATCCCGCCACCCGGATCGAGCACGTGGATGCTGCACCAGTCGGCAAGCCTCGGCACGACGAGCGGCGCGATCTTCGCCAGCGTCTTCCGTGGATCGAGCGACGCCGAGAGCAACATGCTGGCCTCGGCGAGGAACGCGAGGCGCCCGTGCGCCCTCTCCACCTGCTCGCGCGCAGCACGCTCGCTCTCCATCATCGCCGCTTGCAACTCCTGTGCGCGACGCCGATCGGTGATGTCGCGGATGTATCCGGTGAACAGCGCCGGTTCCGAGCTCGGGAGGTCCATCTCCGTAACGGTGAGCTCGATGGGGAACTCGGTGCCGTCGGCCCGCATCCCGGTGAGCTCGAGGCGTCGCCCGAAGATCCGGCCCGTGCGCGTCCGGCGGTAACGCTCGAGGCCCTGCCGGTGCCGGTCGCGCAGCGACGGCGGGATGATGAGCGCGACGAGCTCGCGGCCTACCACGTCTTCGCGCGGGTAACCGAACATCTCGGCCGCCGCCGCGTTCATCTCGACGATCCGGCCGTCCTCGCCCATCGTGAAGATCGCCTCGAGCCCGGACTCGAACGCTGCGGTCTTGCGCGCCTCGCTCTCGGCGAGGTCGCTCTCGGTCCGCTGTCGCTCGACGAACTGGCCGAGCTGTGCGCCGATCGCGGCCATGAGGTTCAGCAGCGGCTCGTCGGGCTCCCGGATTGTTCGACTGAAGAACTCCACGACACCGAGGACGTCACCGGCGAGCGTTACCGGGAACGCGAACGCCGCATGCAATCCGACTTCGAGCGCGTCGGCGGCTCGGGGGAAATTCGCATCCGTCGCAACGTCGGGGATCCACGCCGGCCGGCGCTGATCCCACACGCGTCCGGGAAGTCCGGTGCCTTTCGGGATGCGGAACGTCGCGCTCTTGCGCAGGAACTGCGGGCCTGTCGCCGACCTCTCGCTCCAGCCCCCCACGAACAGCAGCACCCCGGCGTCCTTGTCCACGCGCCACATGGCGCCGACCTGCCACCGGAGGGCCTCGCCGATGGCCGCGATCAGTTGCGGTGTGGCCTCCTCGAGCGTCGACGCCTTCGACAGCACGCGGGCGATTGCATACAGCACCGCGCGACCGCGCTCCGCCTCGCTGCGCCGCCGCTCGCTCTCTCGAAGCGCGGCTTCGATCGTCTTGCGTTCGGAGACGTCGACGAGCGCGCCGATCGTCCCGAAGAGCTCGCCCCGCTCGTCGTGCACGGGCGTGATCGAGAGCCGTATCCACGCACCGCGCGGAATCTGCCACTCCGTCTCCCACGCCTCGCCATCGCGGATGCGCTTCTCGAGCGTCTCGGCGGTGTCGTCGTTCCGAGAACCGAACAGGACGTCCCCGATCGACCGGCCGATCGTCTTCGCTGCGTCGATCCCGAGCATCTGCTCGGCACGCCGGTTCCACCGGGTGACGACCGCGTTCGTGTCCGTCGCGACGACGGCCGACCCCATGACGTCCAGCAGCAGTGGATCGAGCGTCTCCGGCCACACCGAACGCACGCCGTCGCGCGCCGCACGGTCGATCTCGAACCACACGGTTGTCGGCGCACCGGGCTCGACGCCCCAACGGTCGGCCACACGATCGACAAGGACGAGGCCCCACCCTCCGGCATCGAGCAGACCGGTGGGCGCCGGGGGCTCGAAACCGACGCCCTCGTCGGTCACCTCGACGCGGAGGACGTCCTCTCGCAATCCGATCCGAAGCGCGAGGTCCGCGCCAACGTCGTGAGGACCGTGGCGGACGGCGTTTGACGTCAGCTCGCTCACGAGCAGCCTCGCGCCCTCGAGCGCCGAGGGCCGCAGGCGCGCGCCGATCGCGTCGATCGCGCGACGAGCCACCCCCACCGTCGCCGGCTTCGATGGGAGGTGTCGCTCGATGGCCAGGTCCGCCGTGGGTCGAGTGCGGCCGACCGGACCCACGGTGGACATGCATTGCAGGGTAGTACGTGCGGTCTGGGACGAACTCCGGCGTTCCGCTCGGCATGGAAACGGCGAGGTCGCCGCCCGAAGGACGGCGACCTCGGCCTCTCGCTACGTTCCCAGCACTTCGCGCCGAGAACGGCTAACTGAAGATGCTGACCCCGCCGGGGCCGACCAAAAGCCCAACGATGATCAGCACGATTCCTGCGACGACGGCACCGCGGATGAGGCTGACGATCCCGGCGATCACGAGGA
>DASUQY010000060.1:0-4456 GCA_036280315.1 Actinomycetota bacterium | reverse complement strand
GCCGGCCTGCAGACCGAAGCGCGAGTCGTTGACGGCCGCGATCGCCTCGTCGAACGTCTGGTACGGGCTGATGGTGACGACCGGCCCGAAGATCTCCTCGCGGCAAACCTTCATCTCCGGCCGGTCGTCCGCGATCAGCGTCGGCTGGTAGAAGGGCGGGTCGCCCTCGCCGCCCGTGAGCACGGTGGCACCCTCCGAGACGGCCTCCTTGACCCACCCGTCGATCCGGCCGACCTCCTTGCGCTGGATCACCGGACCGACGTCGACCATTGGGTCCATGGGATCGCCGACCTTCAGGCTCTCGACCTGCTTGACCAGCCGGTTGGCGAAGTCCTCGTACACCTCGGACTGCACCAGCACGCGCTGAACGCTGATGCAGCTCTGGCCGGCTTGGTAGTACCCACCGAACGCGACGCGCTGTGCCGCGAGGTCGAGATCCGCGTCCGAGTGCACGATCACGCCGGCGTTGCCGCCGAGCTCGAGCGTTACTCGCTTCTTGGGATCGAGCCCCTTCAGGTACCAGCCGATCTCGGACGAACCGGTGAACGAGATCTTCCGGAAGCGGTCGTCGCGCGCCATCGTGTCCGCGACCGAGCTGGAGACGGGCAGCACTTGGAGCATGCCCTTCGGCAGGTCGGTCTCCATGAACAGCTCGGCGAGGCGAAGCGCGCCGATCGGCGTCGCCGACGCGGGCTTGATGACGATCGGCGCGCCGACGGCGAGCGCCGGCGCGACCTTGTGCGCGACGAGATTGAGCGGGAAGTTGAACGGCGTGATTCCGAGGACGGGTCCGATGGTGAACCGTCGCAGCAATCCGATGCGCGAACCAAGCGACGCCTCGGTGTCGAGCCGCATGAGCTCGTCGTCGCCGTGCCGGATCACCTCGGAAGCCCACCGAAACGTCGACACGGCTCGGTTGGCCTCGACGGTCGCCCACTTCAGTGGCTTTCCGCCCTCCCTGGCGATCAGCTCGGCGTTCTCGTTCACCGATTCCTTCAGCCGCGCAGAGATGTGGTCGAGCGCCTCCGATCGCGCGTGGACGGGAAGCCGTCGCGACTCCTGGAACGTGGAGGCGGCGGTCGCGGCCGCCTCCTCGACGTCGGCGCCGGTGGGCGTGCCGATCTCGGCCACAACGGAGTCGTCGTAGGGACTCCGAACCTCGAACGAGCTATCGCCCGTTCGCCACTCTCCGTTCACGAGGTAGGGCCGCACGGTCACCGAGATCGCCTCCTGTGAGACCTGTGTCAGTCGAGCGACGCCATCACGTGCTTGACGTTCGTGTACTCCTCGATCGAGTAGATCGACATGTCCTTGCCGTAGCCGGACTGCTTGTAACCGCCGTGCGGCATCTCCGGCGTGAGGGGGATGTGCGTGTTGATCCATACCGTCCCGAACTGGAGCTTGCGCGCCATCCGGAGGGCACGACCGACGTCGCGGGTCCACACCGATGCGGCGAGGCCGTAGTCGACGCCGTTCGCCCACGCCAGTGCCTGCTCCTCGTCGTCGTACCGCTGAACGGTGACGACCGGACCGAACACCTCGTTCTGGACGATCTCGTCGTCCTGCTTCACGTCCGTGACGAGCGTCGGCGAGTACCACGAGCCCGGCTGGTCGATGACCTCGCCCCCGATGTTGACCGTCGCGCCCCGGTCCCGGGCGCGGTCGACGAACCCGGTCACGCGCTCGAGCTGAGCTCGCGACACGAGCGAACCCATCGCCGCCTCGTCGTCGAAGATGTCCCCGACCTTCATCTCGGAGACCTTCGAGATCACCTCGGACACCAGGTTCTCGTACACGCGCGGACCGGCGAGCACGCGTGTCGCGGCCGTGCAGTCCTGTCCGGAGTTGAAGAAGCCGGCGATCTGGATCCACTCGGCCGCGGTCGAGATGTCTGCGTCGTCGAACACGATGACCGGCGCCTTTCCGCCGAGCTCCAGATGCACGCGCTTCAGGGTCTCGGAAGCGTTCCGCGCGATGAGCTTGCCGGTCGTCGTCTCACCGGTGAGGGAGACGATGCCCACGTCCTTGTGCTTGACGATCGCGTCTCCCACCGGCTCGCCGTCGCCGGTGACGACGTTGAACACGCCCGGCGGGAAGATCTCCGCCTCCGCGATGTACTGAGCGAACCGAAGCAGGGTGAGCGGGGTGTTCTCCGCGGGCTTGATGACGATCGTGTTGCCGGCCGCAAGTGCGGGTCCAAGCTTCCACGCCGCCATGTACAGCGGGTAGTTCCACGGCGCGATCAACCCCGCCACGCCGATCGGCTCGCGCCGCAGCATGCTCGTGTAACCCTTCATGTACTCGCCGGCCGCGAGGCCCTCGAGGACGCGGGCTCCGGCGGCGAAGAAGCGGAACTGGTCCGCGATCACCGGCACCTCTTCGGACATCGTCAGGGCAAGGACCTTGCCGACGTTCTCCGACTCGAGACGGCCGATCTCATCGCCGTGCTCCTCCACCAGGTCGGCCATCTTCAGAAGCGCTCGAGACCGTTCGCCGGGTGTGGCGTCGGACCAGGTCTCGTCGAACGCGGTCTTTGCCGCTCGGACGGCCTTGTCGACGTCCTCGGCGGTGGCCTCTGGCACCTCGGCGATCACATCACCGGTGGCGGGACTCTCGATCCTCCTGGTGTTGCCGTCGGAGGCATCGACCCACTCTCCGCCGATGAACATCTTGTAGGACTTCACGTCCGCCATCGTGCGACCCCCTCACTCGGTCGTCTCGGCCGCGATGAGCAGCGGCGTAGAGAGGAAGTATGCCCGTCCCGGCGGGAACGTGACCAGCGGAGGTCGCCCATCGCCGCGGCGCCCGGGCCTCGCGCGACCATCGGCTCGGTCGTACCATCGACTCGAGGGAGGTGGTGCCCGTGCGCCGGTACCTGGTCGTGGCCAACCAGACCCTCGGCAGCGACCCGCTCCTCGCGACGATCCAACGCCTCCACCGGGCTGGGCCGTCGGCGTTCCGAATCGTCGTCCCCGTCACTCCGCCGCGAGACCACGTCTGGACGGAGGGAGAGGCCCGGGCGGTGGCGACCGACCGTCTCGACGCCGCTCTCCAGCGTCTGCGACAGGTCGGCATCGAGGCCGACGGGAGCGCCGGCGACGAGAGCCCAATGCTTGCGATCGAAGACGCGATCCGAGACGACGGCCCGTTCGACGCGATCGTGCTGTCGACCCTTCCACCGCGGATGTCGCGATGGCTCAAGGTCGATCTGCCACGACGCGCCGAGTCCGCCTTCGGGCTGGAGGTCATCCACGTAGTCGGCGAGGCCGAGCGCGCCGGCACGTCGCGGCACTAGCCCGGCCACGCCTCGCCGCTTCGTGCCACACTGACGTCCGTTCGCGACGAGGAGGCAGGCGTGGACATCCCGCAGGAGCGCAAGGTCGTCACCGAGATCCCAGGACCCAAGTCGCGCGAGTGGTTCGAGCGACGCAGGGCCGCCGTGCCCCAGGCGGTGTTCAACATCCACCCGATCGTCACCGCGCGAGCGTCGGGCGCCATCATCGAGGACGTCGACGGCAACCGGCTGATCGACTTCGCCACAGGCATCTCCGTCCTTAACGTGGGACACACGCCGCCGGAGGTCGTGCGCGCGGCGCAGGAGCAGCTCGAACGAGATACGCACACGTGCTTTCACGTCACGGCGAACGAGCCCTACATCGAGCTCGCCGAACGCCTGAACGCGCTCGCGCCAGGCGACTTCGAGAAGAAGACGATGTTCGCCAACTCCGGGGCCGAGGCCGTCGAGAACGCGGTGAAGATCGCCCGGAAGTTCACTGGCCGGCAGGCCATCGTGACGTTCGACCACGCGTTCCACGGGCGCACGTTGCTCGCGATGTCCCTGACCGCGAAGTCCATGCCCTACAAGCAGGGCATGGGGCCGTTCGCGCCCGAGATCTACCGTCTGCCGTTCGCCTACCCCTATCGCTGGCCCACCGGTCCGGACAACGCGGCGCGCGAGGCGCTCGCCTACGCGCGCGACGAGATGCACAAGGTGATCGGTGAAGAGAACATCGCCGCCGTCATCGTCGAACCGGTCCAGGGCGAGGGCGGGTTCGTGTTCCCGGCGCCCGGGTTCCTCAAGGGTCTCGCCGAGATCTGCGCAGAGCACGGCATCCTGTTCATCGCCGACGAGATCCAGAGCGGGATGGGTCGCGCCGGCCGATGGTTCGCCATCGAGGACGAGGACGTCGTCCCGGATCTCATCACGAGCGCAAAGTCGCTCGGCGGTGGGCTTCCCATCAGCGCGGTGACCGGACGCGCCGACGCGATGGACAGCGTGCATGTCGGCGGCCTCGGCGGCACGTACGGCGGGAACCCCGTCGCGGCCGCTGCCTCGCTGGCAGTGCTCGATCAGATCGAGCGCGAGAACCTGCTCGAGCGCTCTCGGACCCTCGGTGATCTCGTGCTCTCGAGGCTCCGCCAGATGGAGGAGCGTCACCCGGTGATCGGAGACGTT
>DASUQY010000059.1:0-2128 GCA_036280315.1 Actinomycetota bacterium | reverse complement strand
AAGTCCGATTCGATCACGAGCAGCACGCCCGTCAGGAAGGCGAGCAGCGACGCGGGAACGAAGAGCCGCGGCCCGATGAACGCGATGTCCTCCCCGAGATTGGCGAGCCTCGTGCGATCGCCCAGCGACGACGCGCGCACGCCGAACAGCTGCATCATCAGCCCGCCGCCGATCCAGACGACGGCCATCGAGACGTGCGCAAACAGCAGGAACGAGTACCACGTCATGGCGATCTCCTCAGCCTCGCACCCGGTCCAGTAACCAGCCCACCACCCAGTTCACGGCTGAGACGACGATCGTCGCGCCGACGTACGTCCAGAACCCGTCGATCGAGAAGTCCGGCGTGATCCACTCCGCCAGGGCGAGCATGAGCACGTTGAGCGCGAAGTACGCGAGCCCGAACGTGACGATGATGAGCGGCAGCGTCAGGATCGCGAGGATCGGCTTGATGATCGTGTTGCCGACCATGAGGATGAAGCCGGCCAGGATGATCGGGCCCCAACGGCCGATCGTCACGCCGTCGAACATCCAGTCGACGACGATCAGCGCGAGGACGTTGATGCCCCAGCGGATGAGGAGACCGACGAAGATCATTGCTCTCGCTGCCGCAGGATCAGCGCCTAGAAGATCTTCTGCAGCTTCATCGCGGCGCCCATGTCTCCCTTGATCTTGAGCTTGCCGGTCATGTAGGCCGTCGTCGCGTTCTGCTCGCCGGACGCGATCTTCTCGAACGTCTCCTCGGTCGCCGAGAACGTGCAGTCGGCCTCCTCGGCACCGTCGGTGACCGTCACGGCGCCGTCCGCGACCTTCACCGTCCACGTGCCCGCGCCCTCGATGTCGAAGACGTACGTGTTGTTCATGCCTTCGATCCGATCCGGAGACACGCGGCTCGGCAGGGCGTCGAAGAACTCCTGTGCGGTCGGCATCGTCTCGGGTTCCCTCCTCGTTGGCGAACGGCCGGAGCCTACCGCGCGGATACGATCCGCGCGGCGTGGACTTCGACCTGACTCCAGAGCAGGAGCTGATTCGCGACACGGTTCGGACGTTCGCGCAGGAGCGTGTCCAGCCCGTCGCCGAGGAGCTCGACCTCACCGGCCGCTTCCCCTACGAGCTCGTCTCCGAGCTCGGCGAGCTCGGGCTCATGGGTCTCCCCGTCCCGGAGCAGTACGGTGGCGCCGGCGGGGACACGGTGTCCTACGCGATCGCGATCGAGGAGCTGACTCGCGTTGACTCGTCCGTCGCGATCACCGTCGCCGCCCACACGTCGCTCGGGACGATGCCGATCCTCAACTACGGCTCCGACGAGCAGAAGGAGCGCTGGCTCCCGGATCTGGCGGCGGGCCGGCGGCTCGCCGCGTTCGGGTTGACGGAACCAGGAGCCGGCTCCGACGCCGGCGCGACTCGCACGACCGCGGAGCTCCGCGACGGCTCCTGGATCGTGAACGGCTCGAAGCTCTTCATCACGAATGCGGGAACGGACATCACCTGGGGCGTGACGCTCACGGCGCGCACGGGTGACGACGAGATCTCGAACATCGTCGTCGAGAACGGCACGCCCGGCTACACGGTCTCGTCGCCGATGAAGAAGCTCGGCTGGCGCGCCTCGGACACGCGCGAGCTCTCGTTCGAGGACTGCGCGGTGCCGGAGGAGAACCTCCTCGGCCCGCGCGGCGAGGGCTTCAAGCAGTTCCTCGAGATCCTCGACGGCGGGCGGATCTCGGTGGCCGCGATGGGGGTCGGGCTCGCCCAGGGCGCCTACGACCTCGCGTTCGCGTACGCACAGGAGCGCGAGCAGTTCGGGCGGAAGATCGCGTCGTTCCAGGCGATCAGCTTCCAGCTCGCCGACATGGCGACCGAGATCGAGGCGGGCCGCGCACTCGTCCTCAAGGCGGCGTGGCTGAAGGACCAGGGGCGCCCGTTCGCGCGCGAGGCCGCGATGGCCAAGCTCTACACCGGTGAGCTCTCGAACCGCGTCGCGAACGCGGCCCTCCAGATCCACGGCGGCTTCGGGTACATGGAGGAGGCCGCGATCTCGCGCTTCTACCGCGACCAGAAGATCCTCGAGATCGGCGAGGGCACGAATGAGGTGCAGCGGATGGTCATCGCTCGCCATATCGGTCTGTAGCGC
>DASUQY010000058.1:0-4090 GCA_036280315.1 Actinomycetota bacterium | reverse complement strand
CAGTCGCGGCTGTTCTTCCCGATCGGCTCGATGCTGCAGGTCTCGACCGAGATCCACTCGTCGTTCGCGCTCTTCGACCGCATCTTCGAGTACCTCGACCTCAAGCAGGAGATCATCGACGCCCCCGATGCGGTTCGCATCCCGCCCACCGAGGTTCGAGCCTCCGTCGCGTTCCGCGACGTGTGGTTCCGCTACGACACGCCGCCCGAGGAACGGCCCACCCCCGTCTCGCCGACCGATCTCGCGACGGTTAACGGCGTCCCCCGGGAGTGGACGCTCGAAGGGATCTCGTTGGAAATCGAACCGGGTCAGCTCGCAGCGCTCGTCGGACCGTCGGGCGCAGGGAAGACGACGATCACGTACCTCGTTCCGCGCCTGTACGACGTGCAACGGGGCAGCGTCGAGATCGACGGGCTCGACGTGCGGAAGATCGCGCTCGAGTCGCTCGGCGACGCGATCGGCGTGGTCACACAGGAGACCTACCTGTTCCACACCACCGTCCGTCGCAACCTCCTCTACGGCAAACCGACGGCATCGGTCGAGGAGCTCGAAGCTGCGGCTCGCGCCGCCAACATCCACGAGCGGATCGCCGAGCTCCCCCAGGGGTACGACACGGTCGTCGGCGAGCGCGGATACAAGCTCTCGGGCGGCGAGAAGCAGCGCCTTGCTATCGCGCGCGTGATCCTCAGGGACCCACGGATCCTCATCCTCGACGAGGCGACGTCCTCACTCGACACGACGTCCGAACGGCTGGTGCAGGCCGCGCTCGAGCCGCTGATGAGGGGCAGGACCACGATCGCCATCGCTCATCGCCTGTCGACGATCCTGTCGGCCGACGTCATCTTCGTCGTCGACCGGGGCAAGATCGTCGAGCGAGGCACGCACGACGAGCTGCTCGAACGCGGAGGGCTGTACGCGCGCCTGTACGACCAGCAGTTCCGCGGCGGACTCGTCCAGGCCGAGTGTGAGGACGGCGTGATCCTGTCGACGGGCGAGGTGGTTCGGACCGGCAGCGGTTAGCGGCGCTCGATCGACGCGAGCGCTTCGTCACCGGCTTTCGGGCGGCACGGTGATCTCGTAGGTCAGCAACACGAACCCGTCGGGAAAGACCCGGTCCGGCAGGCGTCGGAACCCCATCGCTTCGTACATCGCCTTCGCCGCCTTCATCCGCTCCGTCGTGTGGAGCGTGAGGCGCGTGCGGGAGGCCGCCCGGGCCTGCGCGAAGCAGGCGTCCATGAGCGCGCGGGCGCCGCCTCGACCTCTGGAGTCAGGATGCACGCCGAGCATGCGGACGTGCGCTTCGTCGGGCGCGAGCGGCGGATCATCGTCGTCGACGCGTTCGCCGAGCTCGAGCGTCGCGCTTCCGACAACGCGATCGTCGTCCGACGCGACGAGGATGACCGAGCGATCGGCTCGACCGGCGACGTCGGCGATGTGGTCGAGGTACTCCTCCCAGGCGCTCTCGCCGGGCTCTACGAACTCGCGGTACGCGAGCGCGGTGACACGCCCGGCCTCGGCGTACTCGTGCGGTTCGGCGACGTGGACGTCGATCGTCACGTCGAGGAGGCTACCGGCCCCACCGTGGTCAACCTGATCGACGGCGCAGAGCGTTGATGCGAGCATGAGGTCGTGGGTGAACCGGACCTTCCGCGATTGCTGCTCGAGGCATCGCGCGCCGTCGGTGCACAGGTCGTCGCCAGTCTCGATGAGCGCGGGTTCCCCGACGCGCGGCCGGGCCACGGTGCGGTGTTCATGCACATCGACCGGCGTTCGGGAACGCGGCTCGTGGACCTCGCTCGGCGGGCGAGGATGACGAAGCAGGGGATGATGCTGGTCGTCGACGACCTCGAGAACCGAGGGTACGTGCGCCGCGTCCCCGACCCCGAGGACGCCCGCTCGAAGATGGTCCGTCTCACCGCGCGCGGGCGCCGGTACGTCGCGGAAGCGCGCCGCGCGGTCGCCGCCGTCGAAGCGCGAGCTCGGCGCGAGCTCGGCGATCGCCGGTACGAGTCGCTCCGGAGCGCGCTCGAGGAGATGATCGGCGCGCCGGCGGAGCCGCTCGAACCATGACGCGCGAGGATCGGTCGACGCGTCAGCTCGTCATCGCTGACGGAGCGGAGTTGATGATCTTCAGACCCCCACGCCGACGTCGAGCGCCTTGCCCACGAGGTACGTGATCGCCGCGGCGGCGGCGCCGATCGCAAGCATGCGAGTGCCCGAGTAGAACGCCCCGCGCGCAGTCAGGTACGTCATCGCCGCGCCGACACCGAAGAGAGCCGCGCCCGAGAGCGCGGCCGAGGCCAGTATCGCCGCGCCGCCCGACGCGAACAGGAACGGCAGCAGTGGGAGGAGCGCGCCCGAGGCGAACGTCACGAACGACGCGCTTGCTGCCGCGACCGGCGACCCGAGGCCCATCTCGGGATCGAGTCCGAGCTCCTCCCGCGCGTGCGTCTCCAGCGCGACGGCGGGATCCTTCATCAGCTCGGTCGCCAGGCGGTCGGCGAGGTCATCCGGCAGCCCCTTGCGGACGTAGATCGCGGCCAGCTCTTCGCGCTCGGCCTCCGGTTCCGAACCGATCTCGTGGGCCTCCAGGTGGATGAGTCGTTCGAACACCTCGCGCTGCACACGCACCGAGATGTACTCGCCCGCGCCCATCGAGAACGCGCCCGCGAGCAAACCGGCGATGCCGGCCAGGATGACGACTCGATTGGCCACCCCGGCCCCGGCAACGCCGAAGATCAGCGACACATTCGAGACCAGGCCGTCGTTGACGCCGAAGATCGCCGCGCGCAGTGCGCCCGACCGTCCACCCGTGGACTGCTCGCCGCCGATCGGTCCTGGATGCGGCACGATGCGCCACTGCCGTCCTCGAATACCGCGCACCACCTGAGACAGCAGGTTCAACCGCGACTTCGTCGCCAGATCCGCGGACGAAAGCGGTTCGCTGCCTCGGGGGGATGCCTGGCCGCCCGTCAACGTAGCCGCTGTGTGTTCATCCCGAGCACCGTACCGTTCGGGCCGAGGTCTAGGCGAAGCGGCTCGCGGAAAAGCGTTCGATCGGGATCACCGGCTCCCGCCCCACCGCGAGGTCCGCGAGGACCAAGCCGCTCAGGGGCGCGAACTTGAATCCGTGTCCGCTGCACGGCGAGCCGACGATGATCGGGCCGATGCGATCGAAGACGAAGTCCTCGTCCGGCGTGTTCGTGTAGAGGCACGTTTCGGTGCCGCCGTCGGGAACGTGCGGCGCGAACCTGCCTGCGGCGTACTCGATCACGCGGCGCTCACGTTCCCGATCGGGCTCGAACGAGCGCTCGTCGGCGTCCACCGGCGGCCCCGACATGTGCAATGCCACCTTGAAGTGGCCGTGGCGCGTTGGATCGGGGACCGTGTACGGCGTCCGCGGCGGCGTCACGTCCCAGTCGATCACGGTCGGCAGCGGTGAGGGATCGTCGAGCGCAAAGTACGTGACCTGTTCGAAACTCGGCTCGAGCGGGACGTCGATCCCCGCGCCGAGCAACAGCCGGCGCGCCCACGGACCGGCGGTGACGACGACGACTTCTGCGCCGTACGTCTCGGCACCGGTCCGGACCTCGGCTCGGTCTCCGCGCGCCACCACCTGGAGCACGTGCGTGTTCTCGAGCAACGTCGCGCCGAGGTCTACGGCGAGCTTGGCCTGTGCGAGCACGGTGCGCTCGGCCATGCAAACGCCGCCATCCTCCTGGATGAAAACCTCGGTCGCGGAGTCGAGGCGGAGCGCCGGCCATCGCTCGGTCACCGCCTCGGTGGTGAGGTACTCGAATCTCTCGCCCGCAGCCTCGAGCGCCTCCGCCGACGACCGCCCGGCTCCTCCGATGTCGAGGCCGGCAGTCGTGACCATCAGCGGCTCGCCGACCTCGTCCTCCAGGACACGCCACTCCTCGAGTGCCCGGCGGGCCATTCGGACGTAGTCGGGATGGTCGTAGGTGAGACGGAAGACCCGGGTCGGTCCACCCGAGCTCCCGCGGGCATGCCCGACCTCGTACCGCTCGAGCAGCAACGTGTTCCGTCCACGGGCGGCGAGCCATCGAGCGGCGGAGGTGCCGATGGCGCC
>DASUQY010000057.1:0-2066 GCA_036280315.1 Actinomycetota bacterium | reverse complement strand
TCGCTCGCGTTGCCGCTGTCACTCCTCGCCGCGGTCGCGGAAGAAGCGCTGTTTCGCCGGGTCGCGTACGCGAGGCTCGCGCGCTTCGGCGCGCTGGTCGCTGTCGCGGGTTCGGCGATCCTATTCGGGATGATTCACCTGCCCGCGTACGGTGTCGCGGCCCTTCCCGTCGACCTCGGCGCGGGAGTCCTCTTCGGGTGGCAACGGTGGGCGTCCGGCACGTGGCTCGTGCCGGCAGGCACGCACGCGTTCGCCAACGCGGTGGCGATCCTGCGATGAGGCGTGCACTGGCCCTGTCGATCGCCGCCGCTCTCGTCACCGGTGCGGCGTGCTCGCGCGCACCGGACCCCATCCGTGTCGGTGCGGTGTACCCACTGTCCGGATCGCAGGGACCGGGTGGTATCGACGAGTACCGAGGCGTTCAGGTCGCCGTCGACATCGTGAACGCCGACGGCGGCGTCGACGGTCGCCCGATCGAGCTGGTCCCGCTCGACGTTCCGGTCGCCGACGCCGCGCCGAGCGCGGTCGAGGAACTCCACCGAGAGGGCATCGACCTCGTGCTCGGAAGCTACGGCAGCACGATCTCGGCGCCGGCGGCGGACGCCGCGGCACGACGCGGCATGTTGTTCTGGGAGACGGGCGCCGTCGGAGAGATGACCGGCGGGGGCGCGGGCGAGCTCGTCTTCCGAGTCGCGCCGAGCGGCGCGATCCTGGGCCGCAACGCGATCGCCTTCGTGGCCGACCGGGATGCGCCCGTGCTCGGTAGGGACGCCTCGAAGCTGCGCTATGCGGTGACCCTCGTCGACGACGCGTACGGGCGGGCGGTCGCGCAGGGAGCGCTGGACGAGCTCGAACGGCGTGAGTACACCCTCGCCGCGAAGCTCCCGTACGACCCACGGACCGTCGACATGACGGGATTGATCCGCGAGCTCGCCGCGGCCGAGCCCGACGTCGTGTTCGTGTCCGCATACCTGGAGGACGCGATCGCGATGCGCCGGGAGATGGTTCGCCGAGGCCTTGACGTCCTCACGGCGATTGGAACGTCGTCGAGCTACTGCATGCCGGAGTTCGGCGCGACGCTCGGCAAGCAAGCCGTCGGGCTGTTCGCGTCGGACAAGCCCGACTCGGAGGCGCTGAACGATCGCGGGCTGACCGCCGGCGGACGCGCGCTGCTCGAGCGGGCCCGTGACGCGTACGCGGACCGGTTCGACGAGTCGATGAGCGCCGCCGCGCTCGCCGGGTTCTCCGGCGCGTGGGCGCTCCTCGGCGTCGTGGCGCAGAACGCCGACTCGCTCACGCCGGAGGCGATCGCGGACTCCGCGAACCGAACGCGCCTTCCGATCGGGTCGCTGCCGAACGGCAGCGGGCTCCAGTTCGGCGATGCCGGGACGGCGACGGCCGGTGCGAACGTCCTCGCCGCGAGCGTCGTGTGGCAGTGGCAGGCGCCGGGCGAGTACGCCGTCGTGTGGCCGCCGCGGTACGCGACGTCGCGGATCGAGCCGATCGATCCGCTCCCGTGAAGGACCGCCCACGACGGCTCGGCGGGCCTTCCGGCGAGCGCAGCCGAACGGTCCTCGCGATCGGCATCGCCGTTGTCGCCGTCTACGTCGCCTCGGCGTGGTTCTCCGGACAGCTGAGCCCGCTCGCGCGACGCCCGCTCCTCGACGGCCTCGTCCCGCCGGCGCCGTACCGATGGGTCGATCCCCCGCCCGAGCTCGCGTCGACGAACGTCGAACCGACGCCCGTGACGACGGTCGTGAAGCTCGGCAACAGAGGAAGCGCGACGGCGATCGTGTCGACCGACGACGCCCAGGTGACACTCGTGCTGCCGCGCGGCGCGTTCGGGAACGCGCCGCGACAACAGAGCGTTCGGGTCCGCATCGATCCGCTCCCGCCCGACGCGGTCGAACCGCCCGAGCCCCCGCTCCGGATCATCGGCAACGTGTACCGGATGCGGGGGAACTACGTCCCGTCGGGCGACGCAGCTCCGTTCCAGAGCGTAGGCGAGCGCGTTGTCCTCGTGTACCCGTTCATCTCAACCGACCACTGGCAGCACGCCGTGATCT